>NZ_JAQIHG010000002.1:0-190818 GCF_035916735.1 Acinetobacter minutum | reverse complement strand
TATGCCATAGAAGCAGAACTCAGGAAAAAGACCGATAGTACAGCAGAACACCGCCGCGAATACCGACAACAGCACAGCCAACCGGTGATGCAACAACTGTATGAATGGCTCAACCAACATTATCTGACGGTGCCATCGAGTTCTCCAACCGCCAAGGCCATCAATTACAGTCTGAAGCGTTGGCCAGCCTTAAGCCGCTATCTGGATGATGGCAATCTACCCATTGACAATAACTGGGCAGAGAACTCAATGCGCCCCTGGGCCTTGGGACGAAAGAACTGGCTGTTTGCTGGCTCGCTGCGCAGTGGTCAACGAGCGGCCAATATCATGACTTTAATCCAGTCAGCAAAGCTGAATGGGCTGGATCCGTATGCCTATTTAAGTGATGTGCTGAAAAGGCTGCCGACGCATAAAGCGACCCAAATAGAAGAATTACTGCCACATCGCTGGAAATCCAACTCAAATTAAAAAATAGGCATGGGGTTCAGCGGACGCTTACGATCAAACTTTTAAAGCGCGGAATGAGGCGATCACAGCCCATTTAAAAGAGCACCAATATAAATTCGTAGTATTGTCGGGTTACTTCAATCACTATTTTGATGAAAAACTGCGTACAGCAACCACCCAGCACACTGAGCAGGCGTATATGCAAGGCTTGAGAAATGCGATACAACAGATCGAGGCATCCGGGGCACAACCCGTCATATTGATGGATACACCCGATTTGCAGGAACTGCGCGCCAGTTGTCCTGTACGTGCAACGGCATTACATTTGAAGAATGTCTGCCAAGGTTCTTATCTGCAATTTCAGCAACAAAGTGAAAAATTTCTGCAGATGGTGCAGCAGCTCAGTCAAAGGTATCCAGATTTAGTCGTGATTGATCCTGCACGAGCCATGTGTGATCAGCAGGTCTGTCAGCTATCACTTAATGGGGTGCCACTTTATCGTGATCAAGACGATGACCATCTTAACTATCAAGGGTCTACCGAACTTGGTCGTGAATATTTAAAACGCTTTGGCAATCCATTACGGTTTTAAGGTTACGCATAAAAAAGGAGCTTTGATTAAAGCTCCTTTTTTACATCGGTTAAACTCAGGCCCGTAATTTTGCCAGGAAACGGCTTAAACGGTTAATGGCTTCGCGCAATTCATTCTCTGCGGGTAAGAACACCACACGGAAATGATCGGGGCTTGGCCAGTTAAAACCCGTGCCTTGTACTAACAATACTTTCTCCGCACGTAACAGATCGAGCATCAGTTGTTCATCGTCTTCAATATGATAAACATTTGGGTCAAGACGAGGGAAACAGTACATTGCACCTTCTGGTTTGACACAAGACACCCCTGGAATCTCGTTCAGCATTTCCCAGGCAATATTGCGCTGTTCATACAAACGGCCGCCTGGACGGGTCAGATCATTAATCGATTGATAACCACCCAGTGCGGTTTGAATCGCATATTGAGCCTGGTGGTTGGCACACAAGCGCATTGAAGCCAGCATATCCAGACCTTCAATATAATCTTGTGCACGGGATTTATCACCGGTAATTGCCATCCAGCCGGAACGGAAACCCGCAATACGATAAGCTTTGGACAGACCATTAAAGGAAATACACAACTGATCGCCTGCTAAAGAGGCGACAGAGACATGCTCGATGCCATCATAGACAATTTTGTCGTAAATTTCGTCAGCAAACAGGATCAGGTCATATTTCTTCGCCAAAGCCACAATCTGTTCCAGAATGTGACGTGGATACACAGCACCTGTTGGATTGTTCGGATTAATGATGACAATCCCGCGTGTGTTTGGCGTGATTTTGCTTTCCATATCTGCGATGTCTGGATACCAGAAATTTTCTTCATCACATTTATAGTGGATCGCAGTACCACCAGATAGGTTTACTGCAGCTGTCCATAACGGATAATCCGGCATTGGCACTAGCATTTCATCGCCATCATCAAGCAGACCTTGCATGGCAATCATGATGAGTTCAGATACACCATTACCGATATAGACATCTTTAACGGTCAGGCCAAACACGCCTTTTTGCTGGTAGTACTGGCAGATGGCCTTACGTGCGGGGAAAATCCCTTTGGAATCGGTATAACCCACTGCGTTTGGCAGGTTCATTGCAACGTCATTGATAATTTCTTGTGGAGCTTCGAAGCCAAATGGAGCAGGGTTGCCAATATTGAGCTTAATAATTTTATGCCCTTGTTCTTCCATTTCATTGGCCGCTCGTAACACTGGTCCACGAATGTCATAGCAAACATGCTCAAGCTTAGACGATTTTTTAATTTCGCGTGGTGTCGTGTTACCTAAAACGGACATAATCTCATCCAATTATATGTATGTTAAGAAAAAATAGATTCACTGAAAATGCACAATCTATGGTGAAATTTCGCTAGAAATTTATCAATCTCTAGCGTAAATATGGACGTACAGAAGCATGACACCGAATGCTATCGATTTAAAGGAGTTAGTCATGGGAAAACTCAATAAAACAGACCGAGAATGGCAAAGAGAGTTATCACCAGAAGAGTTTCGCATTACGCGTCAAAAGGGAACGGAGCCTGCTTTTACCGGGAAATACTGGAACAGCAAACAGCATGGAATCTATGTGTGCCGCTGTTGTGGGGCGGAATTATTTTCTTCAGACACCAAGTATGATAGCGGTAGTGGCTGGCCAAGTTTTTATCGTCCACTCAACTCCGCCGCGATTGAAGAGCATCAGGACAGTTCCTATGGCATGAACAGAACCGAAATCGTCTGTCATCATTGTGACGCACATTTGGGGCATGTATTCCCGGATGGTCCTGAACCGACAGGACTGCGTTATTGCGTAAATTCAGCCTCTTTAGAATTAAAAACACAAGAAAAAACCGATGAGGAAAATTATCCATGACCAATATATATCAGTTTGAAGCTGAACGTTTAAATGGGGATACCCAGTCTTTTGCCGACTATCGTGGCAAAGTTTTATTGATCGTGAATACCGCAAGTAAATGTGGTTTTACGCCGCAATTTGCTGGATTGGAAAAACTTTATCAGCAGTATCATGCACAAGGACTGGAAGTTCTGGGATTTCCCTGTAACCAGTTCGGGGGGCAAGATCCCGGAACCAACCAGCAGATTGGTGAATACTGCCAAAAAAATTATGGGGTGAGCTTTCCGATGTTTGCCAAGATCGATGTGAAAGGGCCGGAAGCGCATGTCCTGTTCCGCTTCCTGACTCGGGAGGCCAAGGGACTGTTAGGCAGCCAGAGTATTAAGTGGAATTTTACCAAGTTTTTGGTCGGTAAAAATGGTGAGGTATTAAACCGTTATGCGCCGACCACCAAGCCCGAGGCTTTGGCCGAAGATATTGAAAAGGCGTTGGCACAAGCCTAAGCATAAAAAGGGCGATCATTTGATCGCCCTCAATTTGCCTGATGACTGCCTTTTATAAAATCGCTTTTAAGCGTTGGATCACCTGCTCGCACTGGGCAAGATCTGCGACCAAAGCCATACGTACATGGTTTTCGCCCGGATTACCCTGTTCAGTATCCCGCGATAAATAACGCCCCGGAAGTACCTTGATGTGGGCTTTTTCCATCAGCATTTTGGCAAAGACTTCATCATTGTCCACTTTCAGCCAATAATAGAAACCTGCATCCGGTTTTTGTAGCGGCAATAAATGACCGAGTTCAGATTGGAACAAATCGAATTTCGCGCGGTACTGTTGACGGTTTTCTTCCACATGCGCTTCATCATTCCATGCAGAAATCGAAGCCAGCTGATGTTGTACCGGCATCGCTGCACCGTGATAAGTGCGGTATTGCAGATAAGGTTTTAATAATGCTGCATCACCGGCGACAAAACCGGAACGCATGCCCGGCAAGTTGGAGCGTTTTGAAAGCGAGTGGAACACGATACAGTTTTTATAGTCATCGCGCCCCAATTCTGCACACACTTCCAGTAAACCGGTCGGGGCTTCATCAAACCACAATTCTGAATAGCATTCATCCGAAGCAATGACGAAACCGTATTGATCTGACAGCGCAATCAGTTTTTTAAATTGTTCTTTCGATAACACCGCACCGGTTGGATTACCGGGTGTACAGACAAAGAGCAATGCTGTTTTTTCCCAGACTGCAGCTGGTACGGCATCAAAATCGCCAAGATAATGATTTTCTTCCGTACAGTTAATGAAATATGGCTGTGCACCTGCGAGCAGTGCTGCACCTTCATAAATCTGGTAGAACGGATTCGGCATCACCACATAAGGGGCATCTTCGCGTTTGATCAGGGCCTGTACAAAAGAGAAAATCCCTTCACGGGTTCCAGAAACGGGCAAGACGTGCTGTTCAGCACTGATGCTATTCAGTTTGAAACGACGGGTCAGCCAGTCGGCAATGCTCTGGCGTAATTCTGGCAAGCCTTTACTGTTGGGATATGTCGATAAATGCTGGAAGTTGTCAATAATCGCCTGTTTCACAAACTCTGGTGCAGGATGTTTCGGCTCACCAATCGATAACGGAATCAAAGGCAAGGCCGCAGGGGTAACATCTTGAAAGAGTTTGTTTAACTTTTCAAAAGGATAAGGATGCAATAATGACAAACTAGAGTTCATGGAATCAATACCGAACAGTTGAACTTAATGTGGGATTACCACTTGGCTGGTTGCTTCATCAAGCGCCGCTTTTAATTGTGCAGCGAATTGACGGGTTTCCGCATCATCCAGCGGGGTGCCATCTTTTTTCGTGACAAAGAAGATATCTTCTGCGCGCTCACCCAGAGTTGCAATTCTAGCAGAATGGATATCCAAACCCTGCATCATAAACAATCCACCGACGCGTGCCAGCAAACCTGGCTGGTCAAGTGTTGAAATTTCCACCATATTCTGTTGTAAAGCAGGGTTGAGGGTAATATCAACGGTGGTTTCCACATCAAAATGACGCAATTGACGCGGGATACGGCGTTGCATTAGTCCTGGATATTTCTCTGATTCGCTCAAGGCGCTGACCAGTGCATGAATCACCGTGTCTTCACGTTCAGGATCGGTAAGCAAGGTACCAAAACGGTCTAGCACCACGTAGGTATCCAGACTGAAGGCTTTAGTTGCCGTGATAATCCGTGCATCCTGTACATCGAGATCCATGCGGTCGAGCACGGCGACTGTGGTGGCAAACAGGTTGGGCTTATCTTGGGTATAAATAAAGATCTGAACCGCGTCCTGCGCCGATTTACGGTGCGCACGCATCAAGACCAGTGGTGCTGGATTGTTGCCATGCTGCAGGATGGCACGGGTGTGCCAGGCAATTTCATCCGCCGATTCTTTCAGGAAGTATTCATCACCCAGTTCATGCCAGACTTTTTCGACTTCATTGAGTGAAAACTCCTCAACCAGCAATTCACTGGCCGCGAATTTGGTGTCTTCAATCAGCATTTGATAGTTTACTGGACGACCTAAACCGGTGCGGATGACATCACGGGCATGGGTATACAGTTGACGCATCAGTGAAGCGCGCCAGCTGTTCCAGAGTTTGGGATTTGTCGCATTGATATCTGCCACCGTCAGGGTATACAGATAATCCAGATGTTCCATATCCCCGAGTTTTTCGGCAAAAGCCTGCACCACATCCGGATCGGAAATATCTTTTTTCTGCGCGGTTAATGACATTAACAGGTGATTCTGGATCAGCCAGGCAACCAGTTGACACTCGCGTTCACTAAAGCCGTGTGCACGGCAGAATTCAATCGCATCGACCGCGCCGAGTTCACTGTGGTCACCACCACGGCCTTTGGCAATATCATGGAATAGCGCAGCAAGAAAGACGATGTCAGGGCGTGCCAAGCGCTGGAAAACTGAACTTACGACTGGAAAGTCTTTGGCAAATTCCGGTGCCTTGAAACGGCTGAGATTGCGCAGTAACAATAAAGTATGGGCATCAACCGTGTAGATATGAAACAGGTCGTACTGCATCAGACCAACAATCTGGCCAAATGCCGGAATGTAATTGCCCAGTACGCCATAACGTTTCATTGCCACCAGCGTGTCATATAGGCGCTGGGGAGATCGGATGATGGCCATGAATAGAGCCTGATGTTCCGGATTGTTGCGGAAGCTCAGGTCAATCCGCTTGGCCGCCAAAGTGACCAGACGCAGGGTACGTGCACGGATGCCTTCGATATCCGGCCGGTTAGCCAACAAATAGAACAATTCCAGAATAGCACTTGGGTTTTCTGCAAATACTTTATGATGTTGTACCGCCAATTTCCCGTCCACCAGCTTGAAGTTCTGGTTGATCTCTTCAATTTGACGTTCATAGTTGGGCAGACGTGGGGTAATGACCGATTCGTTAAAATAGGCCAATAGCATTTCATTCAGGGTTGAAACCTGTTGCGCAGTACGGTAATAGCGCTTCATGAACTGTTCAATTGGATAATTCGGATGTTGATCATCCTGACGGACATAACCAAATTTCGCAGCAATTTCACGCTGATAATCAAATAACAGGCGGTTTTCATCCCGCTTGGTTAAACGGTGCAGATGATGACGGATTTCCCACAAGAAACTTTCCGCTTCTTCCAGTACGCCCAGCTCAAACTCCGAGATAAAGCCTAGATGCACCAAATCATAAATGCGGTTGACCCGGAAATGCCGTTTGGCAATCCAGCCAATCTGGTTAATGTCCCGCATGCCACCCGGTGCATTTTTAATGTCCGGCTCCAGATTACTCTCGGTATTGTTATGTTGCGCATAACGTTTGGCCTGTTCGGCCATTTTGGCATCGTAAAAGGTTTTATCGGTCCAGCTTTTCGACACAATTTTGCGTGGCCATTTCGCCAACAGACTGTTACCGGTAATCAGACGGGCTTCAATCAGCGCTGTGGCAACAGTCAGATCACTGGTTGCTGCATCGACACAGTCACGAATCGTGCGGACACTGATCCCTGGTTTAAAATTGCCGACATCCCAGAGTGATGAGATAAAAGTGGAAATCAGCTGTTCCCGCTCGGGCGTGATTTCATCTTCTGACAAAATCATGATGTCGACATCCGAGTAAGGGAGCATTTCCCGACGACCGTAACCACCCACCGCAAACAGGCCGAGATTGGTCTGATCCAGTCCGGCATGTTGCCACAAGAAAATCAGGGCTTCATCGATCAGGTTGGAACGGGTATTCACCACGTCCCGAATGGATTGCCCACTTTCAAAACCATCCTGAAGCTGCTTCTCGACATCAGTACGCCATTGGTTAATGGCGTGGATGTCATGGTTACTCTTGACGTAATTCAGCAGAGGTGATGTGTTGATCATAGAAAGTGAGTCCGTAAATATAAAATCCTATTGGCTTTGCAGCACGCTGACCTGATCGGCCGTTTGCTGTGCCAGCTCACGTGCTTGTTCGGTGGTCGCTGCACGTGCGGTCGCGACTCCCATACGGCGACGTTTAAAGCCTTCCGGCTTGCCAAACAGGCGTAAGTCGGTATCTGGATGAGCTAAAGCAAGATTTAGGCCAGTGTATTGCAGGTTTTGGTCATCCACACCCGCATAAATCACTGCGCTCGCCGCTACACTATGTCGAGCTGTATTGACTGGCAAGCCTAAAATTGCGCGGGCATGCAACTCAAATTCACTTTGATATTGCGAAGCCAACGTGACCAAACCTGTATCATGTGGACGCGGGGAGACTTCACTGAACCAGACCTGATCGCCTTTAACGAATAGTTCCACGCCAAAAATGCCACAGCCACCAAGTGCTTGTGTCACTTTCTCCGCAATGCGTTTGGCTTCCTGCAACGCGCTTGCTGTCATCGGTTGTGGCTGCCAGCTTTCAACATAGTCACCCGCGTCCTGACGGTGGCCGATCGGGTCACAGAATTGGGTTTCAATCACACTGGTATGCGGATTTTTGCTGCGTACGGTTAGCAGCGTAATTTCAAAATCAAAATCGATTTGTGATTCAACGATCACTTTACCCTGATTGACCCGGCCAGCCTGCATCGCATACTCCCAGGCGGCATCGACTTCAGCAAAACTTTTCACGCGTGATTGTCCTTTGCCTGAGGAAGACATGACCGGTTTCACAAAGTTTGGATAGCCAATATCGTCACAGGCTGCACGGAAACTTTCCAGAGAATCAGCAAAACGGTAGGCCGAAGTTGGCAGCCCCAGTTCTTCGGCGGCCAAACGACGGATACCTTCACGGTTCATGGTCAGATTGACGGCCTTGGCCGAAGGAATCACGGTAGCCAGTTGTTGCTGTTCAATCTCAAGCAACACTTCGGTGGCAATCGCCTCGATTTCCGGCACGATCAGATGGGGTTGTACATTCTGGATTAGCTGTTTGAGCTGTTGTGGATCGGCCATATTCAGCACATGAGAAAAATGTGCTACCTGCATGGCGGGTGCATGATCATAACGATCTGCTGCATGAACTTCGACACCTAGGCGCTGTAGGGAAATCACGACTTCTTTGCCCAGTTCACCTGATCCGAGCAGGAGAACTTTAAACGCAGAAGATTGAAGTGGAGTACCTAAAGTCACGCTCATGCGAATCATCCTGGTAAAAGTGGTGATTAAGCATAGCAGAACTCACGCGGCTGTTAAGCACTGATTCACAGAAAAACCAATTTTTTGTTGAATTGTGAGCAGAGTACTAAATCTTTAAATTCATTCAACTTTACGCTGAAAAAGGCACATAGGTATAGATCAAGCCATAGACTAAAGCGGCAGTGAGCGTCGCCGGGACAATCTTCTTAAATTTAAAATACAGCCCGCTTAACACGATAAACCCCAACAGCATCGCCAAACTTTTATTGGGTGTCTCAATCAGCGGCGGTAAGGTCGCGACCACCAGCATCGAACTGATGGCGGAAATGCCGATGCTTCCCAAGGCAATTTTAAGCCAAATCGCACCGCGTTGCTGTTGATGGTGCTGACGCTTCTGGATGACAAAAAATGGCCCGAAACGTGAAGCAAAATTGGCAATCCCGACCAGTAGGCCGACTAAAAGAATTTCGAGATTCATCCTGCATGATCCTCATCAGCAGCGTGGAATAAATAGTGTTTGCATAAACCTGCCGCAATCCCGGCCAAGATACCGATAAAAATTGCAGCGGAAAGATTGATCCAGTAACAGGCCAATCCTGACACGATTAACGCAACGCTTACAATCAAAGTATGTTTTTTTTCAAAGGCCGCCAGCAAGAAACTTAAGAATAACGCTGGTAGCAAGAAATCCATGGCTGCCTGCAAAAATTGTGGTAACTGACTGACCTGATCGGCAAATAGACCACCGAGTAGCGACCCCAGCGCCCAGGACATCCAGCTGAACAGACTCAAGCCGAGCATCCAGGATTCGGACCATTGTTGCCGACGCTGTGACAATTGAATCATGCCACTGGCAAAGACTTCATCGGTGAGACCCCAGGCCCAGATGGCGGTTTTTTTCAGGTTGAGCCGGTCTTGAATCTGGTGATACAACGCTGGCCCATAAAGTACATGACGGATATCTAGTGCGATGACGGTCAGTGCCGTAAGCCAGATAGACGTACCACTGCCCAATAAAGCCACCACCAGAAACTGACTGGCACCGGCATACATAGAGCAGGATAAAAATAGCGCTTCCCACGGTGTAAAGCCAAACTGGGTTGCAGATACTCCAAAGGCAAAAGATACAGGTAAGTAAGTAAAAATAATCGCTTGGCTATCTTTTGCACCTTGCCAGAAACCGGCAGGTGGGAGAGGAGAAGGATTGTGCTCGGACACGCTGCACCTTGCGGGAAAAATTGAACAACAGGTCAAAAGATTGAGTATTGTAGCTGAATTCACTAGCATAGTGCCGAAATGTTTGTGAGGACGATTGGGATGTGGGCAACAAAGCGAAGTTTTAACTGTGCCGTTGTCGTGCTGGCACTAGCAGGTGGTTTGCAGGCATGTGGGAACTCTGGTCAGGAACCGCGGGAAAAGACCGAGATCAAACCGGCGCCCAAATTGAGTAATGACGCGACAGCATATGCTCAACAGGCCTGGAAACTCATCAATCAAGTAGATCCTTATGTGTATCGTGCTCAGCGCAATCTGCTTGAAGAGAAAGTGCGTAAACCCGTCCGTCAACTCAGTACCGACTGGCGCATTAACGTCAAAATGACTGACTCGGTGACCGAAGGTAAATATGCCCTGTGTCGTAAGGCTCTGACCAGTTTGGATATTTGGGCTCGTGACATTCTGGAAAATCGTCATGATGTGGCACAGAAGAAAGCAGACTATGAACGGGATAAAGCCCAGTGTAAAAATGCCATCGATAATCCCGAATTAGGCAATACTGATCCGAAAAAGAAAGGTTAAGCACAAAAGCCCACGTTTATGTGGGCTTTTTAATCGCTCAAGATCACTTGGTATTGAGGTTTAAAAGGGTGAGGGAACAAAATGCAGAATAGCCGCAATCACCAATAAGGACAGTAAAGTACTTAACATGACCGGTGCCGCACTGCGTTCCGGAATGCCGTAAATTTGCCCATAAATACCAAAGGCACTGGCCATCGGCAGTGCCGCCAAAATGATTCCTGCATACAGCATTTTCGGCGTGGTGGCAGGCATCAGATACAGGGCGGTGCCAATCACCAGTGGCATCAGTAAAAGTTTAATACTGCACATGATCGTCACATCCTGACCAATCTGCTTCAGATCCAATCCGGCAAGATTGGCCCCAATCACCAGAATCGCCAATGGTGAAGCTGTTGCTGCGAGTGATTTCAGGGAAAAGGCGACGGCATCCGGCCACTGTATGGAGAGCATTGAGCCGATTAGCCCAAAAATAATCGATAAAATCACCGGATTTTTACTGATATTTTTCAGACTTGCATAGCATAGTTCATGTAGGGATTTATGCTGACTGAGACCACTTTCGGCCAAGACCAGCATCAGGGTGAGCATGATGATATTTTCAATCATCAAAGTCATAGCCAGATAAGGTACAGCTGCCTGGCCAATCAATAAGGTTAAAACTGCGGTGCCAATAAAGCCGGTATTGGACATTGAACCGCCAAATCCCATCACGGCGGCTTGGGTTTGCGGCAGTTGAATCCCTTTGCGGTAGAGCAGATAAGTGCCAAAAAATAACAGCAATGAGCCGATCAGGTAGGCAAAAAAATAGGGAGCCTGCCAGATTTCAGCAAATGGCCGGGTGGACAGGGCATGCAGTAAAAAAGCAGGCAGGGCGATTTTAATAATATATTGACTGATCGCCTGTATATGACTGCGTTCCAGCATTTTGAAAAACACACTGCCATATCCAGCCGCGAGAATAATCAAAATAGGAAGAATAACCGCAATAATTTGTTCCATGTGTCCATCGCTTTAGCGTCCTGCAAAGCTGATTATTTCATTCTTTTCGCTGCAGCGGGAGATAAATCAGGTATATCGTTATATTTAAAAAGTAAGGCTGCTGTAGCCTCGCGATGATTTTAGTGATGCTGTTAAAAAAAAATAAGCTCCGATCGGAGCTTATTTTTTATGCATTTAACTTAGACGTTAAAGCGGAAATGTAAAACGTCGCCGTCTTGTACTACGTAAGTTTTACCTTCAAGGCGCCATTTTCCAGCTTCTTTGGCACCATTTTCACCGTTGTACTGCACGAAGTCGTCATAGGCGATACATTCTGCACGGATAAAACCTTTTTCGAAATCCGTATGAATGACACCGGCTGCTTGTGGTGCTGTTGCCCCTACTTTCACGGTCCAGGCACGCACTTCTTGTACACCCGCGGTAAAGTAAGTCTGTAAGCCTAACAGTTTATAACCTGCACGGATCACCACGTTCAGGCCTGGCTCTTCCATACCCATTGCTTCTAAGAATTCTGCGCGTTCATCTTCTTCGAGTAGAGAGATTTCAGCTTCGATCTGGTTGCATAGTGGAACCACAATCGCATTTTCTTCTTCTGCTAGTTTTTTCACTGCATCCAAATGTGGATTGTTTTCAAAGCCATCTTCCGCCACGTTCGCAATATACATGGTCGGTTTTAAGGTTAATAAACCGTAACCACGCAACAATTTACGTTCATCATCTGATAAATCAGCGGCACGTGCAGGTTTACCTTCATCGAGTAAAGGCAGGATTCTTTCCAATACGGCTTTGGTCGCGATAGCTTCTTTATCACCACCTTTGGCTGTCTTGGTCAGGCGCGTAATCGACTTGTTTACGGTGTCCAAATCAGACAGGGCAAGTTCCGTATTGATGGTGGCAATGTCATCGAGTGGGTCAATTTTACCATTTACGTGAATTACGTTTTCATCTTCAAAACAACGAACCACATGGGCAATCGCATCTGTTTCACGAATGTTGGCCAAGAACTGGTTACCCAAGCCTTCACCTTTAGAAGCACCTGCGACCAGACCCGCAATATCCACGAATTCCATAGTCGTTGGCAGGATGCGTTGTGGTTTAACAATCGCTGCAAGTTTGTCCAGACGGGCATCCGGCACAGGGACAATCCCGGTATTTGGTTCAATGGTACAGAACGGGAAGTTTTCTGCCGCAATTGCAGCTTTGGTTAAGGCATTGAAAAGTGTAGATTTACCTACGTTTGGTAAGCCGACAATACCACAATTAAAACCCATGAAATGACTCACAACGTGTTATTTAAAAATTGCCGCCGATTTTACATGAAAGTCAGGATAAAGTCAGGTCAGAGCGGGAGGTTTATCTGAACCTGAAGAAAATCAACGGGTTTCGTTAATGGGATGAATTATCCATCGCTTTCTAGATGAATGAGTCGAGATATCAGAGCCAACATGGGATAAAAGTTAAAAATCAAGGGATCAAAACGAATCTAAATTGCATGATTTTTGAGTGAAAATCACATTGTATTTACCTAGGGGGATGACTACAGTATCGCTATCCGATCATCACGATCTTCTTGGCCTGACCGAATTCTCTGGAGCGATTATGCGTGTGTTGTACCAGTTTCCCTTGTCTCACTTTTGTGAGAAAGCTCGCTGGTTGCTCGATCATAAAGAGCTGGATTACGTGGCACAAAATCTGGTGCCCGGTTTGCATCGTGCCTTTGCTCAATTGAAAACTGGCCAGAACAAATTGCCCATTTTAAAAGATGGCGAACGTTATATCGCAGACTCGACTGAAATAGCCTTGTATCTGGATCAAACTTATCCGGAACATGCCTTGTTGCGTGCTGATCCGAAATTACGAGAACAGGGGCTGGCGATGAACCAATTGGCCAATGAATTGGGTTCACATGTGCGACGCTGGACTCTGGCGCATAGCTTGTCTGAAAGTGATGAACCCTTGGAAATTATTTTGGGGGAAAAAGGCTATTTGCGCCAGTTGGAAAAATTTTCCAAGCCTTTATTAAAAAGCTGGATTTCAAAAAGCTACCGTTTGGATGAGCCTAGTGTTGATCAGTCCAAACAGCGTATGGATGAATTGATCCAGCAACTCAATCAGGTTCTGATTGCCAACCATGGTCGCTATCTGGTTGGGGATCGCTTTGGACTGGCGGATATCGCGGTGTGTGCAATGTTGGCTCCAATTCTGGAACTTGCAGGAACACCGTGGGAAAAAGAGCAGGGCGAAAGCTGCTCATTACCAGCCCAAGCATTTAAAGAGCATTTGCTGAGTTTGCCTTTAGGTCAATATGTACAGCGTATTTACCAGACTGAACGCAATGCCCGTGTTGACTGGCGTGGGGTTTAAAACAACCTGTATCGCATTTTGATCCCGGTAAGCCGGGATTTTTTGTTGGTGCACTTCTTTTAAGATGAATATATTTCTAAATTTATTTGTAAAATAGATAAAAAATTTCATTTCATGCTTGGTTTTTTGGAATTTTAGGGAAATAATTCAGAGCAGATGCTGGTACTTTAGACAGTAGGGTGTAAGAGGGATCGAACCGTACAGTTAGGCTCTTTGGGAGAAGATGACTAGCTTAGGTCCACAAGATGGCGGTTCGGCTTCGTGAGCAAAGGATCCAGAAGTGAATTTGTAAATCTACGGGTGATCCATAACCGTAGGGCGTGAAGTAAACCGAGCGTTTTCCCTTGACCCGGAACATCCTTTTCCAAACTGCCTTCAGATCCATGCTTTAAAAAATAATAATCAATGGAGCTTCGACTCGAATGCAACTGGACCGTTTTGATAAACAGATTCTTGAAATTTTGTCCCATGAAGATGTCAATTTAAATGAGCTGTCAGAGCGTATTAATCTCTCGGTGAGCTCGGTGCATCGTCGCATCAAGAACCTGATTGATAGCCAAATGATGAGTCCTGCAAAACATCAGATTAATTTTGCCAAGCTGGGATTTAATTTACATATTTTGCTCCAAGTGTCCTTGAGCAAACATGACAGTGAAACTTTTGACAAGTTTCTGGCGGAAATTGAAGATATTCCTGAAGTAATCAATGCCTTTTTGGTCACCGGACAAAGTGCTGATTTTATTGTGGAACTGGTGGCAGAGAATATGGATAGCTATAGTGAAATCTTACTACGCCGTATCGGTAAACTGGATAACGTCGCAGCTTTGCATTCGAGCTTCGTGATTAAAAAATATGACGTGTTTAACTGCTATAAAATGCTACATAAACTTTAAACAATACCTATAAAAAACGCACTCAATTGAGTGCGTTTTTTACTGGAAAAGTGTGTGTGGGTTAGGCATCAAGTTGAGCCAAAACCTCATCAGAAAATTCAACGTTGGTATAGACGTTTTGTACGTCATCCAAATCTTCAAGCATATCAATCATTTTCATGATTTTTTTCGCTTGCTCGATATCCGTGATTTCAGCTTTAGTCGAAGGACTCATCACCACCTCAGCATTGTCAGATTTTAAACCTGCTGCAGCTAAGGCATCTTGTACTTCACCGAATGCCTCTGGGGTGGTGATGACCAGGATTCCATCTTCATCGACTTCGATGTCTTCAGCACCCGCTTCTAACGCAACATCCATGATTTGATCTTCTAAAGAAACATCTTCGAAGCTAATCTCACCACGTTTGGTAAACAAGAAAGAAACCGAACCGTTGGTACCCAAGTTACCATCAGTTTTAGAGAAGCAGTGACGAACATCAGGAACAGTACGGTTTAAGTTATCTGTCATTGTTTCAACAATAACCGCAACACCACCAACACCATAACCTTCATAAGTGACTTCTTTTAAGTCATCATTGTCTTCACCACCGACACCACGTGCAATCGCACGGTTCACAGTGTCACGTGTCATGTTGGCAGCCAATGCTTTTTCGACTACGGCACGTAAACGTGGGTTAGAGGCAACATCACCACCGCCTAGTCGTGCAGCTGTAACTAATTCACGGATGAATTTTGTGAATATTTTAGCGCGGCTCGCATCTTGTTTTGCTTTACGATGCTTTGTGTTCGCCCATTTGGAATGACCCGCCATGCGAAATATGCTCCTGTTAGATAGGCCTGACTGCCAGATCGAATTGCGCAGATTCTACCATAAGCACTTTTTTTGAAGAAAGTACTTCATTTTTAAAATATGCCAAGAAAATCGATTAATTTTGCGGTTCAGGGATCGTGATATCCAGACCCGTATGCTCTTTATATAAGCGTTTCATTTCTGCCAAATCATGATGGATTTCACTCGGATAGATTTTACCGAAAATTCCGCCCTGCTTGGTCTTGCTATTGGCATACATTAAAATGATTGGCACATTGGCGGCTTTGGCAATATGCCAGAACCCAGTGCGAATCGGTTTACGCGCTTCACCCTGTTTAGCACGGGTAGCTTCTGGAGCAATCACCAGACTAAATTTCTCATGCGTCTGAAACAGCTCAACCATTTGCCCTACGATATTCTGTTTGTTGTGACGATCCACGGGAATGCCGCCAATCGCATGTAATATTGGCTTCATTGGACCTTTAAACAGTTCTTTTTTAATCAGCGTGTGAATTTTAATGTCATACATTTGGAACAAGGCGAGGGAGAGTACGCCGTCCATCATTGAGGTATGTTCAAAGCCGACAATGACCTGTTTATCTTCCAAAATGTTGGGATCGACATCATATTGCCAGCCGGCAAGTTTAAAAGCCGCAGCGCCGATAAATTTTTTCATAGGTAACATAAATCAAGACATAGAAAAAATGAGCGAGTAATTTCTGCTTGTTCACCGCTTCTGTCAAGCCTCTTGATGCATAGAGGATAGAGATTCAAACTAATCTTCCTCAGTGTTCCAAACACAACCTATAGAAGCTGTGAATACTCAGCATTGAGTGTTTTTTTATATAGAAAGTAAAAAAGCGTAGTGGATAAAATTTATTCATATTTATTTTGTATTAATATTTTTTCTCCTATGACTATTCATTATTCGAATATGGCATTAGACTTTCGTCTAGAACTTTTGGTTCATCATTTTCTTTTCACACTTAAGTTGTAGAGGATAGAGGGGCAGTTAGCATGACATACATCACGGTATCTTCAGTTGCAATGATGATCTTAATGCTTGTTTTACTATGGTCTTTCATCGAGTTTCAGCTTGAGAACCGCAAACAGCGTTAATTTATCGCATAATTTACCTTGAAACTGACATTCATCTCTTTATTGTTTGTGGTCGTTCAAAGTATGTCGCTATGACAGAAATTAAGTGCTTAAATGCCCGGTTTTTAACCGGGCTTATTTGTATGAAAAATCAATATATAGGTAAAAAAAATAAATAAGGCTTGGTTAGAGTAATAATTTGTACATTATTTAGCTTATTTTTGCGGTTCTATCCTGTTTTAACCCGCATAATTTCTATGAAAGATTTTTAAATTTGCCCAAGAAATATCCATCTCAGGAAGGGGGGGAGTAAAGTGCTTGTTTTTATTAGATGATTTGGCTAGTATTACAGCTCGAAAAATACTGTTAGTTTCAGAGTTATAAGGGCCTATAGCTCAGTCGGTTAGAGCAGCGGACTCATAATCCGTTGGTCCCCAGTTCGAGTCTGGGTGGGCCCACCAAATATATCAATCACTTAGAGATTAAATTCCTAAGTGATTTTTTATTGCCAAAATCCATGTAAGCCCTATATAGAAATTTCTTCATTTCACTCGAAATTGAGAAAGAGACTTATTTTTTTAACGAAAGTTTCTGCCAATCCTCTAGCTGATCGATTACATTAAAGTCCGAGCTTATATAAATGCTAGTCAGGTGATGAATTGCAGAATCTTCACGAATTTTCCTTGGATGAAACCTCACGTATTATCGAAATGGCATGGGAAGACCGGACACCCTTTGAAGCCATTGAACGTCTGTTTGGTTTAGATGAGTCTAAAGTGATTCGTTTAATGCGAAATCATTTAAAACCCAGTAGCTTCAAATTATGGCGTGAGCGTGTAGCAGGACGAAAAACCAAACATCTAAAATTACGTGCGCCTGAAGTCAGCCGTGCTTATTGTTCACGTCAATATAAACGCCACTGAGCAGGACGGAAATTTAAATCTAATCATCATGTATTTATATTTAAACCAGTATTTGTGTTCAGGTCATCCACTTCATTAACGATCAGATTAGCCATTCACCGAAAGTTTGTATGGCAGTTCAATAGAAGGTTGTCCAGAAAAGACTTGAAAGTTTAAAAAATGCACGCTTTGTTGTGGTCTGTGCACTTTAGTGTTAACACACTGTTGTCATGGGCTGTTTTGGTTGCAAACTTACTATCAAACCTCGACATCAAATTACGTGATATCGTACAGAATGCATTTCAGTAAAATCTATAAAAGAACAAGGAACTGAGATGCCTCAATGCTTAAAGATAGCTGAGAGAATTTATCAAACGGTGAAAGAAAAGAAAGGGTTTACTGATGATCCCCTCGAAGATCTGAATAATTTGATGATTGAGTTAAGAAATGCCATTAAAGGAACAGAAATCAAATTATTATACAATTACATAGATTTTGCCGAGCTGATGGTCAACCCGGTTAATGATACCAATATCAAGTTAGATTTGAGCCTGATTCCTAAGAGCCGTAACTCGCAGGAATTTATCTTATGGCTGGCGGGAGCAATTGAAAAAATTACTGTAGGGGCTAAAAAAGAGCTACCACCGTTAAAAGCGAAGATCAGCTTATCTGCATATGAAAATGAAGAAAACCCAGCATCCCCCACAGTACCTGTAAATAATGGCGAAGAGATTATTGAGTATTTTAAAATAAATAAAATGGAATAATTGAAATGACAGCCTAAACGATGATTTAGGCTGTCATGGAATTTTATAAAAATAAAAAGAATAGATATGTAATTTACCCCATGCTGTATTTTGGAATATTTTATATTTTTAGCTATATAATTGTGACGATTCTAAAAATAATGTTCAGCATTTTGTTTTTAGCAAGTGGATTGATTTGTGCGACAATTGGAATTTTTCTCTCGGAGCTTTTCTTTATTCCTATTGGAATTTTCTTATTGTTGGTGGCCTATCTGGCTTGTGCTCATTAAGAAAATTATTTGATGTTGACTCGATGCGCATACTTTTCAGCTGGCTCATGTTCTTTGTATACAATATCGAGTATTAAAAAAATGCTCTCATGAGTGATGAGAGCATTGCCTAAGTGAGGCTAAAGGTGTGAGGGTATCTCTTATCAATTCCATAGATAAAATTTTTAGTTCTACTCGACTTCAGTTTGCTTATAGGACTTTGCATTTATCGCTTGCTGCATAGCCACATTAGGAGGGTTGATGTGAAGAGACTGTGAAAATATTTGGAATGTTACATTTTGCGCAGAATACTAAAAACAGAAAATGCAATTTGAATAAAAGGGAAAGATTCCGGTAAAAGGGATGATAGGGTGGAAAAAAAAGATCAAATTGAGTGACTGAAGATTTTATGAAGCTGTTTTTGGGTGGTTCAAATTTACAACTATGTTGACTATAAACCCCTTAAATCGGTGAGCAGCATTTTAATTGACTAAACACTTATCCTATACGATACACAGCTGATGTGCCGTTTTCAGAAAGGCGTTCAATTTCCTTTTACCTTATTTACATATCCAGTTCAGTCTACCATTTAATGTCTGCATCAGATTTGTTGTGTCTCTTGATTTTGTGACAATCATAAGAAAAATAACAGTATTTCTTCAATCAGTGCAACAGGTCACAGTATTTAAGTTATGCTGTCCTTCACACAAAATTGATTAAAGCAAACCTACAATTGCAAAAATTAGAAACTGAATCATCATTGCCAGGATTAATCCATGTTTAAATTTTTTCTGCGATGGGTAGATAGCTGGTCGGCTTGTCCAAACGATACGGAACAAGACGCTGCTGGGGGAATCGGCAGTAAAGACAGCAAAATACAATGGATGCGGATTCTGCCTTTTATGCTGTTACATCTTGCTTGTCTGGCTGTGTTTTGGGTGGGAATTTCGAGCACGGCTGTATTGTTTATGCTTGGATTTTACCTGATACGCATGTTCGCGATCACGGCCTTTTTTCATCGTTACCTGTCGCATAAAACATTTCAAACATCCCGGTTGCTGCAATTCGTGTTTCTACTGATTGGAACGATGAGTGCCCAACGCGGGCCGTTATGGTGGGCTGCCCATCATCGTTACCATCATCGCTTTACCGATAGCCATCAGGATCCACATTCCTCACAGCATGGTTTCTGGTACAGCCATGTCGGCTGGTTTTTAAATGAGCAAAATTTCGCAACCCGTAAAGAGGTGATCCGCGACTGGTTGAAATATCCAGAACTGGTCTGGCTAGATCGTTTTAGTTTGCCGATTGTACTGTTCACCGCTCTAGCAATTTATGCGCTGGGGGCATGGTTGGGAAATCACTATCCCGAGCTGGGAACTTCCGGTCCGCAGCTGCTGGTGTGGGGCTTTGTGATCTCAACCGTGTTGTTGATTCATGCAACCTTGTGCATTAACTCTCTGGCCCATGCCTATGGTCGGCGTGATTTTGCCACACAGGACAATAGCCGTAACCATTGGTTATTGGCACTGATCACTCTCGGAGAGGGCTGGCATAACAACCATCACTTTTATGCGGGCAGTGTCCGTCAAGGCTTTTATTGGTGGCAAATTGATATCACCTATTATGTGTTGAAATTCATGTCTTGGCTGGGTTTGGTCTGGGGCTTGAAACCTGTCCCTGCACGGGTCTATGCCACAAAAATAACATCGCCGCTGGCTTTGCAGCAGCAGAATATTCAGGATCAGGAGACACCATGAAAATCGCGATCATTGGTTCCGGTATTTCAGGCATGTATGCCGCATGGAAATTGGCCTCACAGCATGAGGTCACCCTGTATGAAAAAAACAGTTATTTCGGCGGCCATACTGATACTCATCAATTTTGTCTCGGTGGAAAACAGGTCGCTGTTGATAGCGGATTTATCGTATTTAATGAATATAACTATCCGCTCTTTAGCCAGATGCTTAGCCAGTTGGGGGTAGCCGTGCAGAAAAGCAACATGAGTTTTTCTGTCAATAATCTGGTGACGGGCCTGCAATACAATCCCTCAAAAAAATGGTCACTGGTCACCCGACCGCAGAATCTGCTGAAAAAAAGCTTCCGGCTGATGCTGAGTGATCTGCTGCGGTTTTATGAGCAAAATAAAAACATCGTGCTGGATGATTACTCACCGGACTATACGCTGGAAGAATATCTGGATGAACATGGATATTCTGAGGTGTTCCGGCAGGAGCATTTGTACCCGATGTGCGGAGCGCTCTGGTCCAGTCCGATTGAGCAGATTGGCCGTATTCCATACAAATTTGTGGTGAGTTTCTTTCAGCATCACCGCATGCTGCAACTAAAAGAACGACCTGAATGGCTTACGGTACAGGGCGGTGCAGCGCAGTATATCGAGGCCATCCGAACTCAATGCCCAACTTTACAATGGAAAAATGCTGAAGTGTTGAGTGTAAAGCGCGGGGGGAGACACGTCGAGGTCAGAACAGCGGAACAAACCGAACACTATGACCGCGTGATTTTTGCCAGCCATGCCGATGATACCTTGAAGCTGCTGGCGGATCCGACTGAAGATGAAATCGAAGTTTTATCCCAATTCGGCTATCAGGACAACCGCATGGTGGTTCATACCGACCAGTCGATCATGCCAAAACAGAAATCACAGTGGGCGAGCTGGCATGTGCATGTGACACAAGATAAGCAGGACAACATTCATTACGGCTTTAGCTACTGGATGAACAACCTGCAAAAACTGGAGTGTAAACCGCAAGTCTTTGCCACCCTGAATCCGAACTTGCCGATTCGTGCCGACAAGATTCTGGTCGAACGCCATTATCGTCATCCAGTGTTTGACCAGCAGGCCATTAAAGCCCAGTCAAAATGGTACAAGATCAATGGTGCAAACAATACCTTGTTCTGTGGCGCATATTGGGGCTGGGGCTTCCATGAAGACGGTGCACGCAGTGCCGAGCGCGTTGTACAGCTTTTATCCCGTGAAAAGACCCAGAGCCAGAAGGCTTATGAGCATGTTTGAAGCGCCACTGGCGATTGCACATAGCACCATCCGGCATCGACGTTATGTGCCTAAAGCACATGATTTCACTGCGACGTTAGATTATCTATGCTTTGATCCAGATCGGCTGGAGCAACTGACCGGAGCATCTTGGCTATGGTCGAGTCAGAAATACAATCTGCTGAGCCTACATCCAGAGGATTTTTTAGCAGGTTACAGCGGTGATTTACGTGAAAAACTGGCCAAGGTGCTGATGCATCAGGCGAATTATGTACTGCCAGCATCTGCGCTGATCCGGATTCTGGCTTTACCCCGCAGTATGGGATTTCGCTTTAATTCGGTGGTGTTCTATTTTATTGCTGATGCTTGCCAGCAACCATTATTTATCGTGAGTGAAATTACCAACACACCCTGGAATGAGCGCAAGGTTTATGTGCATGACTGCCGTATGACAGCACAGCGTCATCCACCTTATCAACGCTATCAGTTCGATTTTGACAAAAGTTTTCATGTTTCACCCTTTATGCCGATGGCACTGCATTATCGCTGGCATTTTAGCTTTTCGCCTGAACAGTCCTGCATTCATATGCAACTAATTGAAAATGAAAAACTCATTTTTGATGCCACCATGCGTTTTGTGCTGCACGCCATCACAACGCCTTCACAGCAAGCGGCTTATGCTGTGAAAAGTGCACTGCAACCGTTGAAAATGCTTGGCTTAATTTATTTACACGCGTATCGGTTGTGGCGCAAAAAAATTCCGTTTTACCGGCACCCGAAAAAGATTAAGGATGTATAAACAATATGAAATCACTCATTTTTGGTGAAAATACGTCACTTCCTCTCGCGCTACGCAGCCTGAAGCTGCTGCGTCATGGACAGATTCGTTTTCATGGGGTGTTTAACGGCTGTGTCGGTGAAGCATCAGATTTATATGCAGAAATACAAGTCCATGATCGGCGTTTACTGGAATTGGTGTTTAAAAACGGCGTACTCGGAGCCGCAGAAGGATATATCAACGGTTACTGGTCGAGTGAGCATTTGGTCGAGCTGATTCGCATTCTGGCACGTAATCGCGAAATTCTGGATCGTATGAACCAGCATCCACTGGCGCAGGCCAGTCAGTGGCTACTCAAGGCATGGTATCAGTCACGCAAGAATTCGCTTTCCGGTAGCCGTAAAAACATTGCCGAGCATTATGACCTCAGCAATGACTTTTTTAAGCTGTTTTTGGATGACAGCCTGATGTATTCCAGTGCGGTGTTTAAAGATCCAAACATGAGTCTGGAACAGGCCTCCGAGCTGAAAAAAGAATTGATCTGCCAAAAGTTACAACTGAAACCGTTGGATCATCTGGTGGAAATTGGCAGTGGCTGGGGTGGTTTTGCCATTTATGCCGCCCAGAACTACGGCTGCAAGGTCACCACCATCACCATTTCACAGGCGCAATACGATGAAGCTGTGGCACGGGTACAGGCCGCCGGTTTGGCTCACCGGGTCAATGTGCAGTTACAGGACTACCGTACGCTGGAAGGCAAGTTTGACAAGCTGGTGTCGATCGAAATGATTGAAGCAGTAGGGGCAGACTATCTGCCGACCTATTTCAATAAATGCCGTGAGTTGTTGAAACCGAACGGTCTGGCCCTGATTCAGGCGATTACCATTGAAGATGCGCGCTATGAAAAAGCCCTGAAAACCGTGGACTATATTAAGCGTTACATATTCCCAGGCAGTTTTATTCCGTGTATCAGCGTACTGACACAAACGGCTTCAGAACAGAAATTACGTTTAAAACAGCTCGATGATATTGGGCAGAGCTATGCCTTGACCTTACATCACTGGCGCAAGCGTTTCTTTATGGCACGTGAGCAGGTTCTCGCGCTAGGTTTTGATGAGTCGTTTATCCGGATGTGGGATTTCTATCTGTGCTATTGCGAAGGCGGATTCCGCGAAGGTGTGATCAGTGATGTGCATTTGCTGTTTGAAGTGAGTGCCTACTAGGCCAGAAGATTCACCCGCGAATCTCAGGAGTATTGCATGCAATGGTCACTATTATTCTATCTTGATTTAGGCATCATGTTCCTCTGCTGGCTGCTGTGTAGCTGGAATCGGCGTGCTGGTCTGGTAGATGCTGCATGGAGCTTTTGTATTCTGCTGAATATCCTGATCACCCTGTTGTTTTTTGCACAAGCACCCTGGGCGGTTCGCTGGGTGCTTGGACTATGCAGTGCATTGTGGTTTGCACGGCTGAGTTGGCATCTGCTGCGCCGTTATGCGCAAGAAAAACAAGAAGACCGGCGTTACGCCAACATGCGCCGCGCTATGGGAGGCTATCAGCATTTAGGTTTTTTACTGTTTTTTATTTTTCAGGCAGGACTGGCAATTCTATTTTCAGCGCCAATAGTCAGTCTGCTCCAGCTTTCGGCTGAACAGTGGCAGAACGGTTGGCCGATTGCACTGGTCGTAGCTATTGCAGTGATGGCAGTCGCCTTTATCGGTGAAAGTGTGGCTGATCAACAATTGTACCGTTTTAAACAAAACCCTGCCAACCAGGGCAAAACTCTCGATCAAGGCTTGTGGCGTTACTCGCGCCATCCCAATTATTTTTTTGAATGGTTGCACTGGTTTGCCTATCCACTAGTTGGATTGGCCGCTGGTATGTACTGGTTGTGGATTTACCCGCTATTGATGTGGCTATTTTTGTACTACATCACCGGAATTCCATTCAGTGAGCAACAGGCGTTAAGAAACCGGGGGCAGAATTATCGTGATTATCAGTCCAAAACTTCAATCTTTATTCCGTGGAAACCCAAACAGTAGGTAACAGCATGGATTTTATGATTCAACAATCGCTCAAACTGATTGAGCAGGGCATTATTCCCGATCAGGCGATTCGTGCCGCAATTCGGGCCTTGTGTAAAAAACGTCTGGCTCAGGAGGGACGTTATGATCCCGAGCGTGCCGCACAACGCTATATGCAGGTTTTGCAGGATCTGAAACGGAGTGCGATCGCGATTGAAACCGATAAGGCCAATGAACAGCACTATGAATTGCCTACGGCTTTTTTTCAGGCCGTACTGGGCAAACGCTTGAAGTATAGCGCCTGTTATTTTGCCGACAAGCACACTTCTTTAAATGATGCTGAAGAGGCAGCACTCCGTCTGTATAGTCAGCGTGCCCAATTACAGGATGGCCAACAGATTTTGGAGTTGGGGTGTGGTTGGGGATCATTCACCTTGTGGATGGCCGAGCATTATCCGAATGCGAAAATCACCGCAGTTTCTAATTCGGCAACCCAGCGTGAGTATATTGAAGCACAAGCCAAAGCGCGTAATTTCAGCAACCTTACGGTGATCACTCAGGATGTCAATTTGCTTGAGCTGCCGGTAGAATCATTTGACCGTGTGGTTTCGGTGGAAATGTTCGAGCATGTGCGCAATTATGCAAAGCTGTTTGAAAAAATCCAGCGTTGGCTAAAACCGGAAGGTCGTTTGTGGTGTCATATTTTCTGCCATCGCTTTTTACATTATCCGTTTGAAAGCAAAACAGAATATGATTGGATGTCACGCTACTTTTTTAGTGGTGGCCTGATGCCAGCAACCAGTACCTTTTTGCATTTTCAGCAACATTTACAGTTGGAACAGCATTGGCAATGGTCAGGCGAACATTACCAGCGCACAGCCAATGCCTGGTTGGACAATATGGATCAACAGGAACAGCAGCTCAAACCGCTCTTCACCCAGATTTATGGCAATGACGCCAAGATCTGGTGGCAGCGTTGGCGGATCTTCTTTATGGCCTGTGCCGAACTGTTTGGTTTGGAGCAAGGTCAGGAGTGGGTGATCGGTCATTACCTGTTCCGTAAAAATGAACTGCTCACAGATTCAAAATAATGCTCAAGGGACGCCATCATGAAAATTGCAGCTCTACAGACCGCTAAGGTGTCGCGTCCCCTCAGCAAAATGTTTAATCGCTATTATTGGCTGCAAATCGGGCTGATCGCGCTGTCGATCATTATCGGATTGAGCTGTAGCGCCTGGGTAATTAAAGGCTCTCTGCTCAAGACCGCACTTGAGCAGGAGATGCAGCATTACTGGATGCGAGTAGAGCGTGATCCACAGGCGCCCTTACCGGATACCAAAAATCTGTATGGTTATCGCTGGATCGAGCAAAGACCCACACGCTTGCAGAGTTTAACGCTTGAGGAAGGCGTACATCGTATTTATATCGATGGAAAAGAACGGATGACGGTGTATGGAGAGCGTTATGGTCAGCATGTCTTATTGGTCTTTGGTGAAAGTAACGTCAACAAGTTGATTTGGCTGTTCGGTCTGGCGCCGCTGATGTTTAGCCTGATTGTGTTGTACAGTTTCTTATGGTGGTCGAATCGCCGTGCACGCCGTTACTTTTCTCCCATTACCCGTTTAGCCAATGCACTAGAACAGATTGATTGGGAACATCAGCTAAAACAACCCTCACCCTTTCAAGATATCAATACCGATGGCAATCTCGAAGCGGCTTACCTGAAACAGGCCTTGGAGCAATATCACGCCGTATTAATCGATTTTATTCGGCGTGAGCGGGAGTTTAGTGGCGATGTCAGTCATGAACTACGCACACCATTAACTATTTTACGTGGCAATGTTCAGCTCTGTCAGGCGCGTTATGGCCATGACCGTGCTTTAACGCGTTTGAGCAATACCATTGAAGACATGGAGTTGCTGGTGGATACCTTACTGGCGATTGCACGTAACACCACCAACACACTGACAGCCGAACACAGCAAAGTTTCGACCATCATTCAAGAACTGGTACAAGACCTGGCGCCTGTCGGACGCTCTAAAGGCATTGAGATTTTCTATACACTGGAGGAACCGGAACAGACAAGGTTACTCTATCCGTCCATGAGCAAAATGGTGTTTAGTAATATCTTGCGTAACGCATTAAATTACTCACAGGGTGCGACTGTTCAGATTTTACAGAGAAAAAACCAGATTCTGATTGCGGATGATGGGATTGGCATTGATCTGCCGGATGACAGTAAAGTCACAGAACTGTCAGAAAGTCAGTCCCTGCTGAAGCCCAAAGGCCATGGTATTGGTCTGCAGTTGGTGCAGAAACTATGTAAACAGCTGGGATGGCGTGTGGAGCTGTTTGACCGAGAATATTATTTGAATATTCATCCCGAGCTGCAGTTAGCAGCTACATCTGGGCTGATTGTGGTGGTTTATCTGGCTCAGGACTGATCCTGATCCAGACATAAACGGAAACCAACACTGGATACAGTGTGAATCAATTTCTGCTCAAAGGGTTTGTCCAGCAGTTTTCTCAGATTATAGATATGGCTTCGCAACGCGTCGCTTTCCGGTTCCTCATCCCCCCAGAGCTCGGCCATAATTTCCTGTTTGCTGATCACTTGTGGGGAGTTGCGCATCAGAATTTTGAGTAATTTAAACTGGATTGGAGGCAATTCAATCTGTTTTCCTGCTCGGGTCACGTTTTGCAGGCGTTGATCCAGAATCAGGTCGTGAACCTGTAATTTGCTATTGGACACTTCTCCGAGGGCACGTTTAATCAAGGCTCGTATACGGACGACCAGTTCATTAAAATCGAAAGGTTTAACCAGATAATCATCGGTTCCGGCTGCAAAACCTCGCAGTTTATCATCCAGTGTATCGCGGGCCGTAAGCATGAGAACTGGCAATGATAAACCATGTTCATTGCGTAACCAGTGGCACAGGTCATAGCCGGAGCCATCCGGTAAATTGATATCTAATAACAACAGGTGATAGTGCTGCTGCTTGAGCAGGTTTTTTGCCGATTCTAGATTGCGCGCATGATCAACGACATAACCATGGGCTTCCAGGAACTCGCAAACGGTCGATGCCAGTTCATAATGGTCTTCAACCATTAAAATAAAATGATGGGTCATGGCTCACATCACGCTAGGGTTAGTTCAGAAGTTGTTGTTTCAATTTAACATTAAACGGTTTGGAACCGAACCAGATTAAAAAATATTGATTGGCCTGTGCACTTTGTAGCGAACCCAGAATTTGCCGGTTGAGTGCAAGGGTTAAGCGTTGTTGATTATGCTGATAGGAGAGGCTGTATAAATCGCCGGGTTTAACCGCTTTGTACCATTGTGTGATCCGCTGCAGCTCGGACTTTTCGGAAAAATTTTGCAGGTTGCGCTGTAAAAAATGCGTGGCTGCACGTTTAAAAGCCCAATCCGGTATGCTGTGGCTGTAGGCAAAATCGACCCGGATGGATTGGCGGTTCCACTGCTGTTGGCAATCTTCGGCAAAATAGCTGGCTCGACCAATCGTTTTTGTGCCGAGCTGTAAAGGGGCTGAACTACACTGTTGCAATCCGACTGCATAAGCAGCAGATTGAACAGTGAATGCAGCCAGCCCCAATATGATTAGTGAGACTTTTTGAATGGTAGCAGCCATGAATAAACGCCTCCGACATACGGTAATGAACGGTATAAGCCATTGGTTGGATCCCAGTAGTCTTGCTGGAAAATAATCTGTTGAGCCGGATTCACCTTGATTTCACTCATGCCATAGGACTGCATGGTTTTGTTTTTACCAAAAATTTTAAAGTCATAGGCCATATACCAGTGCACATAGGCAGAATCTTGATGATAAGTGGCACTGACCAGCTGCACATTGACGTTGCTTACCCGCTGGTTCATCCCTTTAAAGTGCTGCATCAGGGCTGTTTTATGATTAAATTGTGAGAGAGTGTCATTAATAAACAGCCGGTCTGCGTACATTTGATCCACATTTTTGATGAAGGATGGGGTACCTAGGGTATTAAAAGTCGCAACAAAGTTTGTTCCGATTTGGGTGGCTTGCGTCTGATCAAGCGTAACACCCTGAATATTCTGTTTGGCTATACGATAATCTGAAGTTGAACTCGGCACGCTTTTACAGCCGATGAGTGACAGCACTGCCAACATTGGAATACTCAGTTTTTGCAAGGTCTTCATTTTTCACCTCCCTCAAGCATAATTTCATGAAAAGAAATTACGCAATTCGCTGTGAATGGAGTGTGAATGGGGCGGGAATGAAGCGCTAGAAATGCGACTAAGGGATGAGCTATCCATTTTAGAAAAAACTTAAAAAGGAAAAGCTGTTTAAACTCCATGGAGAAATTGACAGGATCAATCTGATTAGTTTTTCAGACTAGTAGAGCCTGAACTACATAGTATGAGCTAACCTAACACCGATTTTTCTTAATTCTTGTATTAATTTTTAAAACTCAAGTTTTTGTTTAATAAATAAATTTTTTTAAATATTTTCTTGTTCGGGTTGTTGCGTGAGCTTATCTGATTTTATAAAACTGCAGATAAAAAAATACCCGCATAACGCGGGTATTTTCCAAACCAGTCAAAAAATATATGAGGGTAATGACCAGTTTTGTCCACTAGGAGCAGATTGTTGTTCTTATTAGTCAAGAACAATACTAGGACGGCAATTCACTTCGACTAAAGTATACAAAAACTGTCGGGATTGCAAGTGCTCTCTCGAATCACAAGTAAGAAAAATTGTAAAAATGCAACTGTGTCACCCGACATATAACGAGGAAAGATCGAAAATTTCTCTTATCTATTTGAAAATAAATATCTTCAGATTTCTTGCTGATCTTAAGGGGCGTTTGTTCGGTAGATGTTTACATATTTAGGTAATTTTCAACTGTGCATTCATCGTAAAATGTTTGAAATATTGTGATATAAGTCATATTATTTTAATCAAGCTGGTAGTGTGGCACTGTTGAGTGCTTCCACTGACCGTTTTTAGTGTAGGGAGAGAAATCATGGAAAATACGGTTGTTGAACTCATCGCACCAGTACACTTAGAAAAACAAGGGTGTGCACCTATTGATTTTAATCCGGGCACACTATTTCGCGTAATTTTGGAATATAGAGAGAGCTTCTTGGTTAAAGCGGATAGTGGTTTCACTTTTATTCTACATACACATCAAGAGAATAAAGTCTGGAAAAAATTTGCTTGCTAACGCACTCTATCTAAGCTGATTTTTAATGATAAAAGGACCTATGATTGGTCCTTTTTTTATTGTCTTTACTGTAAATAGCCTAAGTATTTTAATGCCCATCTTTTGATTATTCAAATACGCCCCATATAACTATGCTAATTTTAGCTTTATCACCAACCACTGTGCTTCATTATTATGGAATGGATCATCACTAAATATTTAATTACGGCGACTTTGGTGGTCGTGATTAGCGAAATTGCCAAACGCAGTGACAAGTTGGGTGGGTTGATTGCCGCATTGCCGTTGGTGACGCTTTTAACCCTGTTTTGGTTGTATTTTGAACGTCAACCAACCGAGAAAATCGCCAGTCATGCCTACTATACGTTTTGGTATGTATTGCCAACACTGCCGATGTTTTTTGTGTTTCCGCTGTTGTTAGAAAAATTTGGCTTTTGGGGAGCGATTGGGTTGAGTGTTGTCATCACCCTTCTCTGTTTTATCGGTTTGGCGTATGCGATTAAACCCTTCGGGATCGAATTGCTGCCTTAATGATTGATCTGTCTGGCCTTATAAGTCACAGGATTTTGCAGCAGAGAGCATTCAACTCGCTGAATAATCGTTATCATATCGGCAGGTGTAAAACAAAGTAGGGCACATGTCATGAAGGATTTTAAGGCTGAAACATATATCGTGGATGATAATCTGGCAGATACGTTAACCTGGCTTTGCCATCATCAAGACAGTTTTGACTCCTTTCATTTTGATGTGCTGACCCAGGAGCTTTCTGTTACTCATGCGGCGGGGACGGATGTGATCCGTCAGGGGAATTTTCTCAATGCCCGTTATGGGATTTTGATTACGGCCTCTTAAATAAAAATAGTCCCAAATAAAAAAAGCCCGTTTATAACGGGCTTTTTTAAGGACAGGCCGATTATGCAGACATCGCATCTGTTGAAAGTTCAGCCACCGTCGGTTTAGCTTTTTCAGCGGTTAAACCCAGTTTGTTGAACAATTCACGGTCTTTACCTTCCCCCGCATTTGGTGTGGTCAATAATTTTTCACCCGAGAAGAGTGAGTTAGCACCGGCCATAAAAGCAAGCGCTTGATCAGAATCACTTAAAGATTCACGACCTGCAGACAAACGGATATAGCTCTTCGGCATGATAATACGTGCAACCGCAATGGTACGAATCCATTCAATGACATCGAGTTTTTCGACATCTTGCATTGGCGTGCCTTCAATTGGAACCAGCATGTTGATTGGCACAGATTCCGGATGAATTGGCAAGGTTGCAAGTTCAAGCAGTAAACCAATACGGTCATCGCTGCTTTCACCCAGACCGACGATACCACCGCTACAAACTTTTAACCCAGCTTGACGCACATGATCCAAAGTGTTCAAACGATCATCAAAGGTACGGGTACTGATAATATTTGAATAGTATTCGCGAGAGGTGTCCAGGTTATGGTTGTAGTAATCCAAACCCGCTTCTTTCAAGCGTTCAGCTTGTGACTGGTTCAGCATACCTAATGTCATGCAGGTTTCCATACCTAATGCCTTGACTTCGCGCACCATTTCCAAGACATAAGGCATATCGCGCTCATGCGGGTTACGCCATGCAGCCCCCATACAGAAGCGTGAAGAGCCTGATTCTTTGGCTTCTTTGGCTTCTTCAATGACTTTTTCGACAGCAATACGTTTTTCAGCTTCTAATTTAGAATCGTAATGGGCCGATTGTGAGCAGTACTTGCAATCTTCAGGGCATTTACCGGTCTTGATTGAAAGCAGTGTGCTGACCTGAATGGTATTCGCAGCAAAATGTTCGCGGTGGACACGTTGTGCTTCAAATACAAGATCTAAAAAAGGTTTTTCGTAGAGCGCTTGGATTTCTTCTCGTGTCCAATCATTTCTGAGCTGCATGATGAGTCCATTATTCCTTAAAAACTCCCCTGATATTAACCTTTTTCAGCAAAAACAGTAGGGCAAAATATTTCATAATTGTCGGTAAATGATGATTTATCCCGATGAGATCCAAGCCCTGTATAGAAATTAGGAATTGGTCAGTTAATCACAAAATTTTCTTATCGATACACTTAAACGTCTTTTTTTACTTTTCTTATGCGACTAAAAAAGAGAAAAATTTGTTAATAAAATGACGATTCTCCAATTTAACTGGTCATTTGGTTAAACTTGAGGCATTGGATTCATGATTTTTTCAAGATTGCAATTTCTTGCTCTGTTGCTGTTTTAAGGCCCAGTCAATATGCACATTCACAAGGTCATCATGTAGGGCTTTGCCTGAATCCAGTTGTTGCATGATTTCTTCCGAGTATGGGGCATTGCCTAAACCAATGGCAATATTGCGTTTAAAACTCTGATAGCCGGTACGGCGTAAGGGGCTACCTTCGGTTTTGCTCAGGAAGGTGGCTTCATCCCATTGCCATAAGTCTAGCAAACTACTGTGATCTAGCTGGTGGCGTGGTTCAAAATCCGCGACAGTCGTGGTCTGGGCAAAACTGTTCCAAGGACAGATCAGCTGGCAGTCATCACAGCCAAAAACACGGTTACCAATACCGGCGCGTAATGCTTCGGGAATAATGCCCTGATATTCAATGGTCAGATAAGCAATACACTTGTGTGCATCCAGCAGGTAAGGCTCAACAATGGCCTGAGTAGGGCAGATGTCGATACAGGCGGTACATGACCCACAATGTGCCGTGGCTGGTTCATCAAAAGGTAATTCCAACGAGGTAAACAATTCACCCAAGACAAAAAAAGAACCGGATTTTTTATGGATCAGTAAAGTATGTTTACCCGTCCAGCCCATACCTGCACTTTCAGCCAGGGATTTCTCAAAAATAGGTGCAGAATCAGCAAATGGACGTGATTCAAAATCACCGACTTTTTCCCGGATTTTGCTGGCCAATGTCTTTAAACAGCCACGCATGGTTTTATGATAATCCCGCCCCCGCGCATAACGTGCAATAATGGCGCTGTTGGGTTGATCAGGCACATGCCGCGGTTGTGGACGTTCCACCAGATAATTCATGCGCACACAAATAATGCTTTTGGTGTTAGGGACCAGTAAGGTTGGGTCTGCACGTTTCTCCAGATTTTCCGAAAGAAAATGCATATCGGCTTGAAATCCCTGTTCTAAATATTTTTTTAGATGCGGGATTTGCGCTTGAGCATCCGGTTTGGCAATGACACAATCAGCAAAACCCAATTCCAGCGCCTGAGCCTTAATCCAGGCTTTGAGGCTTTCGGGATCAATCTGTTCAATGGGAATATTTCGGGTTGCTTGAGATGCAGTCATAGACCAGTCGATGGAGAATAAAAAAATGCGCCAGCCAGTTTATCATAGCCGTGATGTGCAAGCATGGGAACGCCGCTGGTTTGCACAGCAAAATTCCTCTTTTGGCCTGATGCAGCAGGTAGCCTGGCAGATTGCTCAGCGTTTAGAGCAGCATTTTCAGCATCATCCAAACCCCATCCAGCGCATTGCCGTGTGGTGTGGTCAGGGCAATAATGCCGGCGATGGGTATCTGGTCGGCTGTTATTTACAGCAACAAGGCTATCATGTGGAAATATTTGCTGCGCCGTTGGGAGAATCCACCGATCTGCAACAGGCGCATGCTCAGGCCAGTGCTTTGGGACTGACCATTCATCCCCATTTTCAGCCCGAACAGCCGTTTGATTGTCATATTGATGCGTTGTTTGGGATTGGCTTAAATCGAGAGTTGGATAAAGGTTGGCAAACTGCTATTCAGCAATTCAATGTCCAATCGGGGCTGAAAGTCGCGATTGATATCCCAAGTGGTTTGCAGGCCAATACAGGTATGCCTCTACCGTGTGCCGTCAAGGTACAGCATACCTATACAGTGCTGGGCTTAAAAGCCGGATTGTTTACCGGGCAAGGCAAAGAATATTCAGGACAGGTGAATTGTATTTCACTGATCCCTGCAGATCGTGAGCTACAGCCTTTAGCATATTTATCGCCACAGCAGATTCGATTGCCACGCCGTGAAGCCCATGGGCATAAAGGCAGTTATGGGCATGTGCTGGTGGTGGGGGGGTATGCCAATATGGGCGGTGCCGTGATCATGGCGGCAGAAGCCGCATTTGCTGCAGGTGCAGGGAAAGTGACCATTGCCTGCGATGCAAAACACCATGCAGCCATTTTAGCCCGTGCCCCAAATATCATGCTGAAAGATTTAGATGCCTTATCCGATGCCGATCTGGATGAAGTATTACTACATATTGATGCTGTCTGTTTTGGGATGGGGCTTGGGCGTGATGCTTGGGCCGAGGCACAATTCCAGCGCTGGTTTCCACGTTTGCTCAACAATGAGCAGTTAGAGGTGGTGCTGGACGCCGATGCCTTGTGGTTTTTAGCCATTCACCCCGAGGCTCAGCTCGAAGCACATATCTATGCCACTCCGCATTCAGGCGAAGCAGCTCGATTATTGAATAGCAGCGTGCAGCAGGTCGAATCCGACCGGGTGCAAGCCATTCAGCAACTGCAACAGCGTTATGCCGGGCAATGGTTGCTTAAAGGTGCCGGTAGCCTGATTCTGGAAAATCAACAATTGTGGATTTGTACTGCAGGCAATCCGGGGATGGGAACTGGTGGCATGGGGGATGTGTTGGCCGGGATGATCGCAAGTTTAAAGGCACAATTACACCAGCAGATCGCCTTGCATGAGATCGTCACGCTGCATGCCCAAGCTGGAGATTGCTTGGCTGAACAGGGTATGCGAGGCCTGCAAGCCCATGAAATGAGGCAGGCGATTCAACAATTGGTGAATCGTTAATTGTGCAATCAGGTTTTAGCGCCGTCTGCTGCTGTTACGGCTACGGCCACGTGCCATGCCGCCGAGCGCATTGAGTACCGCCAGTTTTGTCATGCTGCCTGACGCATGTGCATGACAGATTGCTGCGGCGAGGGCATCTGCAGCATCGGCTTGTGGTCGAATACTCAGGTTTAGCAGTTTCATTACCATCATTTGCACTTGTTCTTTGTCTGCTGCACCATAGCCGACGACTGACTGTTTAATCTGGCGTGCGGTATATTCGGCAACGGCTAAATCCAGATTGACCAGTGCCGCAATTGCCGCACCCCGGGCTTGCCCCAGTTTGAGTGCAGAATCGGGGTTTTGTGCCATAAACACCTGTTCTACAGCGGCTTCGGTTGGACCATGAAATTTGACGATACGTTCGATGCCAGCAAAAATGCGCTTTAAGCGTTCAGGCATGTCGGTGCTTTCGGTGCGAATGGTTCCGGCATCGACAAAACGTAAATTTTGCCCCTGTTTTTCAATAATGCCATAACCTGTTAAACGTGAACCGGGGTCGATACCAATAATAAGTGACATGCCAAGACTTTAAAAATACAATAACGCCCATATTGTTACATAACGGTATGAAAAAAGCTTGATGCTGCATTTGGCTGCCTTGATACTGAATTGAACCTTCTTCTTGAGATTAGACTTAGTTTTTACATGAATTTACTTCTTATCGTTGTACTTGGTGCGATTGCTGAAATTGCAGTTTGGATTGGCGTAGCGCAGTTCATCAGTGGCTGGTATGTCTTTTTCTGGTTTATTATCGCGTTTTTTATTGGCTTGAACCTGATTCGTTCGAGTACCGCGAATATCATGCCGCAATTACAACAAATGCAAATGACGGGTCAGTTGGGCAATGATCCTGCGGTGAGCAAAAAACTGGCCACTGCAATGGCTGGTTTTCTGTTGTTATTACCGGGTCTGATTACGGATGTTCTTGCGGTTTTAGTCATGATTCCAGGTGTACAAACAGTGTTTCGTAATGCCTTGATGAAAACTATGGCCAAACGTCAGCAAGCCATGATGGATAAAATGATGGGCGGCATGATGGGAGGAATGGGTGCGTCCGGTCAGGGTGGTAATCCGTTTGAAGAAATGATGCGTCAAATGCAGCAAATGCAAGGCCAGCAACGTGGTACAGATTCGAGCGTGATCGATGGTGAAGCACGTGAAATTACACCCGAAGCAAAAAAAATTGAAATGAAAGATGTGAAGTAGTTTATTCACACTAGACCATAAAAAACCGAATCTAAGATTCGGTTTTTTATTTTCTGTACTTGACGTTTATGCTTTGGCGGGTAAATCAAACCAGATCATCAAGGCATTGTCACTGGCGATAATTTCACTAGGATCAGCAAAGGCCAAGGCATCACCCGCATTGATCGTATATTCACCGATTTGAACCGAGCCTTCAATCAGATGGACATAATTCAAACCTTTGCTGGTTTGAATCGGAAGTTTCTGATCTTTCAAAAGATAAGCTGATTGAATTACCGTATCCTGACGGATAAATAACGGAGCCTCTTGTGTCGGAGCCACAATAGTGTGCCATTGGTTTGGTAAATCTTTAGGATTCAGCGCGATTTGCTGGTAGGTTGGTTCAGCATCGCGGACATTCGGCAATAACCAGATCTGCAACAAATGAACAGGTTCATCTGTTTCATTAATTTCACTGTGACGCACACCCGTTCCTGCACTCATCAACTGCCATTCACCGGCACGGATATAGCCTTGGTTGCCCATACTGTCTTTGTGGGTAATCTGCCCGGACAATACACAGGTTAAAATTTCCATGTTGTCATGCGGATGCGTGCCAAAACCGTTATGTGCTGCAATCGTGTCATCATTAATCACGCGTAGTGCGCTCACGCCCATAAAGCGTGGGTCATACCAGCTGGCAAAGGAAAAACTATGATAAGTTTCGAGCCAGCCTTCTTTGACATGGCCACGGTCGGAACTTTTATGCAAATAGGCGTTCATCAGAAATCCCCTCGGCTGGTGGGCCTAGGCCCGTTATTGATGTGTCTGGCCTTATTATGACGAAGGACAAAATCAGTGCCTATAGGTATTCATGCAATGTTTTGTTCTGTTTTTAGAATGATGCGGTATTTATGCACTGATACAAAACAAATCTGAAAATGCCATGCAGCTCAAGTGTATTGTATAAAAACCAGACCGTTCTTGAGACTTATATACAGTCTGTGCAGAGAAGCCCGCTATAATAGCTCAACTCCAAGTTCCGTTCCGATTAGCAGGATTTACTATGCCACATATTTTCCCCGCAGACGCCAACATTACTTGTCCTTTTTGCCAGCAGGCAGTGATTGATTGGCAGCAGGAACAGTATGTGCAGCCGTGTGAACATACTTTATACATCGCGATGGATTTGGGCTTTGAGTTTATCAGTGATCGGTTTGAAGCAGCCTTGACACAGAGCGTGGATGATATCCATGAAGATCCTGAAATGAATATTCCCGCCACATTGGCCAGTGCAAATTATGTAGTCGAACAGCAGATTCAAGCTGAGCTGGGTATCGAGGGTATGTACCGTTATCTCGGATTTAGCCAGCATTAAGTTTTTGCCTGTTTTGAAGAATTAAAACCTAATGTCTCTGTTATTAACCATTTCGATATTGCACTTTGTCGCACAGTTGAGCCCGGGTCCGGATGTGCTATTGATCGCCAAAAGTGCGGCATCTAACACTCGTGCTAATACGCTGAAAATCATCTCGGGGATTTCTGTCGGGATTGTGGTTTGGGTCGTGCTGACCTTATTGGGCTTTACGGTACTGATCGAGCAATGGCCCTGGATCCAGCAGCTCCTGATGCTGTGCGGCGGCTTTTTCCTGGCAAAAATGGGTTGGGGGATGTGGCAGGCCGGACGTGCGACATTGCAACACAACACGGTTTGGCAAGAAGGGAAAGTGCAAGCAGCACAAAATTACTTTGTGCTGGGTTTGTTGACCAATCTATCCAATCCCAAGACACTGATTTACTTTAGCAGTGTGTTTTCTCTGGCACTGAGTTCATCTGCATCGGAAAGTATCAAACAGCAGCTGGCTGTGCTTATACCACTGCAGACGTTTCTGACCTTTGCGCTGTTTATGTGGATTATGTCTTTACCTCGGATTAAGACACTTTATCAGCGTTCAGGAGGCTATATTGATCTGATCTCGGGCGCATTATTTATGATGTTTGCCCTGTGGCTATGGCTAGATGTGCTGAAAGCCTTGTTTTAATCCTGAGTTTTTTCGATGCCTTGTTGTTTAGTTTGGTCGCTCGGAACGGGATGAGCATTTTCTGTTTCGTGATGTGTCGGGATCGACTTTTCACTGTAGCTATGTGGTGGCAGGCTGGTCTGCTGATTTTCCGAATGGGCATAACGACGACTACGGTTTGCACGCTCACGAAAACCGCCTTTATTAATTAACTGTGTCATGTTTTGACCTCATTGATACTTCTTTGTCAGTTTAGCAAATCTTGCTTTGGATGCGTTTGAAAATTGTGTGGAGGCTGCTGTAACTCCTGAGTTGGGAACAGTAACGGGACTTTATTTGGTGACAGATAATGCTTTGATTCTGATGTCATCAGCTCGACATAAAATGGTTTTATATTGCGACGCGCGGATTACAAACTTTCACAGAAGCACCATGGATAATCAAGTCAGTCATTTCTATAGTATAAGTAGTGTAAAAATAATAATAAATCGACGGACAAAGTAGGAGGCTCCCTATGTTGTACCATCAATATCGTTGTGCTTGCTGCAATAGAGTTCTGGCTGCGACGGATAAGGAATGTCCAGAATGTGGCTCCCATACCATTCGTAGCCCTTATGGTTTCTGGATCTTTTGTATGGCTGCCTGTTTAGCGGTAGCTGTGGTATTTCAGGTCGTGCGGGTTTATTTTCAGGGTCATCAAGATACTCCACCCACACAACAGACTATCCTGCAGATCTTGAATCAGGAACGTTCTAATCAGTAGCCTAATAAAACCCTGCGCGGTGCTAATCGGCAGGATTTTTTAGTTCCGCTAGCCATTCACTGTATAAAGTTACAGGGGGGCTTGATTGATGCGTGATAAAGACTCATTCACTTCGAAAATCTTACCGCGTATGTTTTGTATGCCAAAACTTTGTAAACGCGCTGTATGCATCTCCAAGTAATTTTTTGCATGTTCCTGAGTCTCAAATAAATAGATGCCACCCGCTTCACTGGTTTCACTGTTTTCTGTCCAGATTTTCCAGAGCAGACCAGGTTCCTGATTAATGCTTTCTGCGAGGGGGCGATAGGCTTCGACCATCTCTTGCTGGAAAGGTCCATGACTGGGAAAATCAACTTGTAATAAAACGGCCATCTTTATGCTGCTTTTGAAAGAACGATTATTTATGAATACTTAATCTGTGTGTTTTTATCAATAAAAAAACCCGCAATTGCGGGTTTTTTCTACAAAGAAACTTACAGACCAGCAGAGGCTTTGAGTGCTTCCACTTTGTCGGTTTTTTCCCAGGTAAAGGCGGTATCTGAACCTTCGCGACCAAAATGGCCATAAGCCGCTGTTTTACGATACATTGGCTGGATCAGATTCAGCATACGGGTAATGCCGTAAGGACGTAAATCGAAGTGCTCGCGAACCAGTGCAATAATCAGTTCTTCATCCACTTTTGCGGTATTAAACGTATTGATCGAGATTGAGGTTGGTTCAGCAACACCAATCGCGTAAGACACCTGAATTTCACATTTATCCGCCAAGCCAGCAGCGACAATATTTTTAGCCACATAACGGCCTGCGTAGGCAGCAGAACGGTCCACTTTAGATGGGTCTTTACCGGAGAATGCGCCACCGCCGTGACGTGCCATACCACCGTAAGTATCTACAATGATTTTACGACCTGTAAGACCACAGTCACCTACTGGACCACCAATCACAAACATCCCGGTTGGGTTGATGTGGAATTTGGTATCCGCATGGAACATGTTGGCAGGAATCACCGGCTTGATGATTTCTTCAATCACGGCTTCTTTAAGCTGAGCCTGAGAAATTTCAGGGTCATGTTGCGTTGAAAGTACCACCGCGTCTAGACGTACAGGCATGCCATTTTCATAAGCAAATGTCACCTGACTTTTCGCATCTGGGCGTAACCATGGCAAAGCACCACCGCGACGTAATTCTGCTTGCTTTTCCATTAAACGGTGAGCGTAAGAAATCGGTGCTGGCATGAGTACATCAGTTTCACGACTCGCGTAACCAAACATCAAGCCTTGGTCACCTGCACCTTGATCTTCAGGTTTTTGGCGGTCAACACCCTGTGCAATTTCAGGTGACTGCTTACCGATCATGTTGATGACCGCACAAGTCGATCCGTCAAAACCCAGATCAGAATGGTGATAGCCGATACCATTCACGGTTTGGCGTACAATCGCTTCAAAGTCAACGTTGGCAGTTGTAGTAATTTCACCCGCAAGGACAACTGCACCCGTTTTAACTAGGGTTTCACAAGCAACCCGTGCATAAGGGTCTTCTTTTAAGATTGCATCCAAAATAGCATCACTGATCTGGTCAGCCATTTTATCTGGATGGCCTTCGCTTACAGATTCCGAAGTAAAAACAGCGTACTCGCGCATGAAAGTCCTATCACAGTTATTTCAAAAGACGCAATATGTTACATCGAGTTAGACTTTAGGACTAGCTTAACCTGACTAAATTAGATGAATTAATTTCAAATTGAATGCATTTTAAATGCGATGACGATTTAAGAAGGCTGGATCGAGTTAATAATCTCCGAAAAAAGAGGAGGTATTAAAGGCACTCCATGAAAAGGAAATTATGTAATTTTAGCCTGAAAGGCTAAATTCCAGCCTTTTAATGGCTGTTTTCATTTCTTCATTTTTCCCAATAAATTAAGCTGAACAATATTCAGCTTAATTGAGTCATCAATAAAAAATCTTATTTTTAAAGTCCATTACAGAGCTGAAGCCAAGTGCAGGTTTTCTTTTAGCCTGTGTTAGATTTTCGACGTCTGATTTTATAGAAACGGAAAAAAACCGTACTATTGAGCAGTCTAGGCTTTACCCTTTAAGCATTTTTTAAGACAATAGACGCAATTTTTGAATTCTTCGATTCATATTCTCTTTAAACGTTGATTTGGAATCTGACCTATGACGACCCCTTTGAACGAACGTCGTATTGCAAATGCAATTCGTGTACTGGCTATGGATGCTGTGCAAAAAGCCAACTCAGGACATCCAGGTGCACCGATGGGGATGGCAGATATCGCTGATGTGGTTTGGCGTGAATTCCTGAATCATAACCCAAGCAACCCGCAATGGGCGAACCGTGACCGTTTTGTATTGTCGAATGGCCATGGCTCAATGCTGCACTATGCACTTTTGCATTTGACAGGTTATGAGCTTTCGATTGAAGACTTAAAACAGTTCCGTCAACTCCACTCAAAAACACCAGGACATCCTGAATACGGTTATGCGCCAGGTGTGGAAACGACGACAGGTCCTTTAGGTCAAGGGATTGCCAATGCAGTGGGGTTCGCTTTAGCTGAAAAAACACTGGCAGCACAATTCAACAAAGATGACTTGAGTATCGTCGATCATTACACCTACTGTTTCCTAGGTGATGGCTGCTTGATGGAAGGCATTTCACATGAAGTCTGTTCATTGGCAGGTACTTTACAGCTGGGCAAACTGATTGCTTATTATGATGACAACGGGATTTCGATTGATGGTGAAGTCGAAGGCTGGTTCTCTGACGATACCCAAAAACGTTTCGAATCTTATGGCTGGCAGGTCATCCGTGTCGACGGTCACGATGCTGAAGCCATCCGTCAAGCGACTGTTGAAGCCAAAGCTGAAAGCAAAAAGCCAACGATTATTATCTGTAAAACCATTATCGGTTTAGGCTCTCCGAACAAACAAGGTAAAGAAGACTGTCACGGTGCACCACTGGGCATTGATGAAATCAGCTTGACCCGTGAAGCATTGGGCTGGACGAATGAACCATTTGTAATTCCTGCTGACGTGTATGCAGCATGGGATGCGAAAGCCAAAGGTGCAGAAACTGAAGCAGCCTGGAATGAACGCTTTGCGCAATATCAAGCGAAATATCCAACTGAAGCAGCCGAATTGCAACGTCGTCTTTCAGGTGAATTGCCAGCCGATTTTGTCGCAAAGGCCGATGCCTACATCGCTGAAGTCAATGCAAAAGCTGAAACGATTGCGACCCGTAAAGCTAGCCAAAATGCGATTCAGGCTTTTGCACCGGAACTTCCTGAAATTCTCGGTGGTTCTGCTGACTTGGCCGGTTCTAACCTGACCCTTTGGAAAGGTGCGCAAGGTGTACAAGATAACCCTGCAGGCAACTACGTACACTATGGTGTGCGTGAGTTTGGTATGACCGCGATTGCGAATGGTGTTGCATTGCATGGTGGTTTCATTCCTTACGTAGCCACCTTCCTGATGTTTATGGAATATGCGCGTAATGCGGTACGTATGTCGGCATTAATGAAACAGCGCGTGATTCACGTGTATACCCATGACTCTATTGGTCTAGGTGAAGATGGCCCGACGCATCAGCCAATTGAACAGATTGCCTCACTGCGTGGTACACCGAATTTGAACACTTGGCGTCCAGCAGATACCGTTGAAGCAGCAATTTCTTGGAAATCCGCTTTGACGCGTTCAGAAGGCCCAACAGCTCTCATCTTCTCTCGTCAGAACTTGCCATTCCAGACGCGTACTCCAGCACAAATTGAGAATGCGGCGAAAGGCGGTTATGTCCTGGCTGAAGAAAAAGGCGAATTGAAGGCAATCATTATTGCGACAGGTTCAGAAGTTGCCTTGGCGATGGAAGCTTATGCACAGCTTGACGGTGTGCGTGTTGTATCTATGCCGTGTGCTGAAGAATTCATGAAGCAAGATGCCGCGTATCGTGAAGCAGTATTACCAGCTGCGATTCGTGCACGTGTTGCAGTTGAAGCAGCGCATGTGGACTACTGGTGGAAGTTTGTAGGTCTGGACGGCAAAGTTATCGGCATGACGACCTATGGTGAGTCTGCACCAGCCAAAGATCTGTACCAGTACTTTGGCATCACGACTGAAGCTGTGGTTGCTGCAGTGAAAGAATTAACAGCGTAATCGACTGTGAGTGTGAAGACGCCCTTCGGGGCGTTTTTTTATGCAAAGGATTTTTGGTTTTAAACAGTGTAACAAAATCCATACACAGTACTACAGCGACCTAGAATAAGAGGATTTAAATTGGGACAATAAATGCTGAGTTAATCACATGCAGCAAAAAATGATGTTCTATATTTAAAACGATCTGTTTTATCTATGACAATGAAATTCAAACCATAATCTCTAAAATAAGCACTATTGATAAATTCTTCGATGAGATAACACAATGACTTCTTTAAAAGCTTTAGGTCTAGGCCTAGCAGTCGCAACTGCAACAACATTCACCTTCGCAAAGCCAGTAGCATATCAGATTGATCCGACTCACACGGCCACAGTGTTCTCTTGGAGCCATTTCGGTTTCTCTACACCATCTGCAAACTTTTCTGATATTCAGGGTACGATCAATGTGGATAATGCTAAACCATCTAATTCTTCAGTGAATGTAACCATTCCATTGTCAAGCCTGAATACCAACGTAAAAGCGTTGGATGAGCATTTGAAAACTGCGGATTTTTTTGATGCGGCAAAATATCCAAACATCACTTTCAAAAGTACTAAGGTGCAGCCTGTAGGTAAAAACAAATATAAAATTACGGGTGACTTGACCATTAAAAATGTGACCAAGCCAGTAGTTTTGAATGCTGTATTGAATAAACAAGGCGAACACCCAATGACTAAAGCACAGGCCATCGGTTTCAATGCAACAACCTCATTTGACCGTTCTGCATTTGGCGTAGGTGCTTATGTGCCAAACGTAGGTGATAAAATCACGGTAAACATCACTACCGAAGCTTCTGTACCGGCACAAAAATAAGCGGTTCTAGTGGCTCAAAAAAGCACCCAATCGGGTGCTTTTTTATTGGTGAGTAAATTATGCCGACGTACTGATCTGCTCCAGAAAACCTTGAATAATGTGTTTGGCCTGTATTTCTAGTGTTGCAGCATAACGCTGGTTGTCTGCACGCAAGGCTGGAATAGAAATTTGTTCCTGGCGCAATTCACAATGATGGCCGATCAGCCATTTTTCCAGGTATTCTTCCGCAACTTCTAAATGAAACTGTAAGGCTAGAATGGTGTGACCGACCTGAAAGGCTTGATGGGGATAAAGTTCTGTTCCTGCCAGTAAAGTTGCCTGTGCGGGAAGGTCAAAAGTATCGCCATGCCAGTGTAAGACAGGGGTATTTTGTAAAGGCTGGAGCGGGTTGTCAGCTACCGGCAACAGGTTAAGATTGCTCCAGCCAATTTCTTTCTGTGTTCCGGCATATACCCGTGCACCTAAGGCATGTGCAATCAGTTGGGCACCCAGACAGATCCCGAGTGTTGGCAGATTTTGTGCCAGCCGTTTTTTTAATAACTCAATTTCCGCGGTGAGAAACGGGTAATCAGTGTGATCATAAACCCCGATCGGGCCACCGAGAATAATGGTTAAACCCTTAAATTCGAGAGCCTGACGTAAATTATCTACCCCCGCTTCAAAATAACGTATCCGGTAGCCGAGTTGGTAAAACAGATCTTCAAGGGAGCCTAAATCTTCAAAAGCCAGATGCTGAATGGCATAAATTGTTTTTGGAAAGCTAGATGGTGTCATGGGATCAGCACAATAAAAAACTTGCTTTCACCTTAAGCAAAAGTTTGAAAAAAACCAACCTGATTTTAATCAATCGGAAATATCTCAAATAAAATATTAAAAAATATATTATAAAATTGTATAATAAATAAAATTTCAACCTGCTCAGGTAAGAAGATCATGTCCTATCAAGAATTGACCCATCATATTTCCAAGAATTTGAAACACATGCATAAAGAATCACCGGATTTGATGCAGAGCTTTCATGCATTGAGTCAAAATGCATTGAAAGAGGGGGTATTAGATCCCAAAACCAAAGAATTTATTGCACTGGCGATTGGGGTGGCGAACCGTTGTGATGGCTGTATCGGTTTTCATACCAAAGCGCTGGTGAAACTGGGAGCCAGTTTTGAAGAATTAACGGAAGTGTTGGGCGTCGCTGTTTTGATGGGTGGTGGACCTTCATTGATGTTTGCAGCAAATGCTGTCGAGGCATTTCACGAATTTACGGCATTACAACAACCAACTGAATAAGAATGCTCGATTGAGCAAAGTCAAAAACCGGATGGAAGTTTCCATCCGGTTTTTTGTGGCGTTCTCACTGAAGCAATCAGAAGAAACCGGCAGGTTTGGTTGAATAGCTGACCAACAGGTTTTTGGTTTGTTGGTAATGATCCAGCATCATTTTATGGTTTTCACGACCGATCCCTGATTTTTTGTAACCACCAAAGGCAGCATGCGCTGGATAAATGTGATAACAGTTGGTCCAGACACGACCGGCTTCAATTGCACGCCCTGCACGGTAGGAGGTATGCGCTGAACGTGACCAGACACCGGCTCCGAGACCATAAATCGTATCGTTGGCAATTTTGATGGCTTCGTCAAAATCTTTGAACGTCGTGACGGAAAGAACGGGTCCAAAAATTTCTTCCTGGAAGATTTTCATGCTGTTGTTGCCTTTGAAAATCGTCGGTTCAATATAGAAACCGCTACCCACTTCCTGACGTGCGCCACCACCAGTCAGCACTTGTGCACCTTCATTGCGTCCTGTGGCGATACAGCCAAGAATTTTGTCTTGCTGTTCCTGAGAGGCTTGTGCACCAATCATGGTTTCTGTATCGAGTGGATGGCCAGTTTTGATGCGTTTTACCCGTTCAATGGCTTTTTCCAGGAATTGATCCGAAATGCTTTCCTGAATCAGTGCACGTGAAGGGCAGGTACAGACTTCACCCTGGTTCAGTGCGAACATGGCAAAACCTTCGAGGGCTTTGTCCAGATAGTCATCGTCTTGTGCCATGACATCTTCAAAGAAAATGTTTGGAGATTTACCACCGAGTTCCAGCGTGACCGGAATGATATTTTCTGTAGCATATTGCATGATCAGCTGACCGACCTGAGTGGAACCGGTGAAAGCAATCTTGGCAATGCGCGGGTTGGTTGCCAGTGGACGGCCAACCTCAACCCCGTAACCATTGACGATGTTCAGAACGCCTGGCGGTAACAAATCCTGGATCAATTCAACCAATACCAGAATACTGACAGGCGTTTGTTCTGCCGGTTTGAGCACAATACAGTTTCCTGCAGCCAAAGCCGGTGCCAGTTTCCATGCAGCCATCAGAATCGGGAAGTTCCATGGAATAATTTGGCCGACAACACCCAAAGGCTCATGGAAATGGTAGGCAATGGTGTCTTCATCCAGCTCAGAAATACCGCCTTCCTGTGCACGTACACAGCCAGCGAAATAACGGAAATGATCAATCGCCAGTGGAATATCGGCAGCCAGTGTTTCACGGACAGGTTTACCATTGTCCCAAGTTTCTGCAACAGCCAACAGTTCCAGATTCGCTTCGAGACGATCGGCAATTTTTAACAGCATGTTTGAGCGGGTGGTGGCCGATGCCTTGTTCCAGCTGATTTTTGCTTTGTGGGCAGCGTCCAGTGCCAATTCGATGTCTTCAGCTGAAGAGCGCGGAACTTTGGTAAACACTTTACCATCGACAGGGGAAATGTTGTCGAAGTATTCTCCTTTCACAGGAGCGACCCATTCACCCCCAATAAAATTTTCATATTGAGCTTTAAACTGAACTTTTGAGCCAGGCTGGTTCGGATCGATATAACGCATAGCAATATTCCTTTATTTATAATTTATAGCTGGAGTCAACCTACAGCTTTGGTATAAGGTACTTTCGTACATTATTGGATTAGCATAATTAAAAGAAGGTAGGAGAAAGGTAGGAATCAGGGGTTTAAAACAAGGAATGTGTAAATGTTTACGAAAAATGAATTACAACAGCAGCGTGAACGCATTGAAAACCTGCGGCAGCAACTCAGCGTATCACCCAGCCATGCCCAACAGTTAGGCCAGAGTATTGCAAGCTCATGGCAACGTTCAGTCACGGCTGAAATTCCTCAAGACCGAGTGGCAGCACCTTTGCTGGAAAGTCGAACGCAACATACCCCCACTGCACTCGAAATCGCGATTAGCCATTGTGCGCAAGATTTAAGGCATATTGCCGAGCAGTCCTCGATGGTAGTGGCAATCGGTGATGTTGGCAGCACCATCATTTGGAGTGCACCGAGTATGCAGATGCGCAGCGCTGCGGAGCGGGTACATTTTGTAGAAGGTGGACAGTGGCGAGAGGAACTGGTGGGAACCAATGCGTTGGCCTTATCGTTAAAAACCCAGCAATCGAGTTGTGTGTTTTCCAACGAGCATTTTATGCGCTCTGTACATGACTGGGTCTGTTATGCGGCTCCCATTCTGGATCCTTATTCCAAGCAGGTTTTGGGGGTCATTGACTTATCCACGACCTGGAATCAGCATAACAGTCTGGGTCTGCTGGCGGCTGAACGTTGTGCTTCAATCGTGCAAACGGCCTTGCTTGAGTATCAGAAACAGCAGCTCTATATTCGTGCGTTTGCAGTGCCACAGGTATTGTTTAATGGTAAAACACTGGTGTTGACGCCACGTCAGATCGAAATTTTGACCATCTTGGCACTCTGCCCGCAAGGCATGAGTTTAGACCATTTGCATCAGGCACTGTATGGCGAGCGCAAGGTCAGTATCGGGACATTGAAAGCCGAAATGTCACAACTACGTGAAGTATTGGGAGGCATGTTGGGTTCGCGTCCATACCGCCTCTTGGTAAATGTTGAAGCCGATTTTTTACAGGCTGAACGCGCGCTGGATGCAGGTTATATTGAGTCTGCATTAAAATTGTGTACCGGTGTGTTTCTGGCAAAAACGGAAAGTCCCTTCCTGTGTGCTTGGCGTGCTTGCTTGGAATCCCGACTGAGTGATGCGATCTATAAGGCTCAGGAAACCGATGTACTGCTTAAGCATGTGGCCCATTTTCCTGAAGCCATCGATGCGGTCGAGCGTTTGATTGAGCTGCTGCCTATCGAACATCCGGCTCATCAATGGCTAAATAAATACCAGCAGGATATTTAAGTATGGCTTACAGTTTTTTGTTGCTCAGCCAGCTAAATAATTGCTGATACACCCAATCTCGAACAGTAGGGCCGGAAAGCACCAAATCATGCATGCCATTGTGAATTGTCATTACAGTGACATCACCTTGTAATTTATTTGCCATGCGTTCAATATCTTTAACATCGAGAATCAGGTCGCTTTTTTGTGCCTGAATGCCCCATTTTTTCGGAAAATAGCTTTGATGGGCATGCATCACCAGCGTTGGAACAGGCAGGTGTAGGCCATGCCGTAATTCCTTCTGCGCCTCATGGATAGCATGAATAAAGCCCAAGCTGATACTCGAATATCTTTTCGGTTTCCACAAGATATTAAAATCCCATTCACCATGAAAATCCCGATGCAGGCTTGGTACATACCAGATGTTTAAACCACTCGGCACCCGTACATTCGGTAAGTGTGCACCGAGTTTACTCAGTAACGGAAGGCCGACTTTCTTTTTGAGCAGATTGACACTGAAATCATAAAACGGACTATTAAGCCAGAGTGCCTTGATCAACGGATGGAACGGATGGTGTGCTGCATAAAGGGTACAGATTAAACCGCCAGTTGAGTGGCCCGCCAAGATCACCTGATCATGGCCTTCTTCTCCGATAATCTGCAGGGCTTTGCTGATTTCGGGATCATATTCTCGCAGGTCTTGGACGGTAAACAGGGTCTGGTGCGCACGTTTGGAACGGCCATATTTGCGTAAATCCAAGGCGTAAAAGTCATAACCTTGTTGGTTAAAACGTTCTGCCATTTCGGTCTGAAAAAAATAATCCATGAAACCATGGATATACAGTACGGCTTTAGTGCTGGGTATCGTGCCTTTCTTACGGATGAGAGTTGCGACAACAGGACCATCGTAGTCATCCGGAAAATGCAGGGTGAGCTGCTGATAGCCATCACCCAGAATGTCAGTATGGTAGCGTGGAGTATGCGGTGTTTCGGTCATGTCTGAGAGTCGTGTCCTGTCGATACCGCTTCATCCTTCAATAAACTCCTCTTCTTGTCAATTGTTGCTTGTATCTGAGCCCAATAAAAAAGAGGGAAGATCCCAGAATGATCTTCCCCAAAAAAGTAAGTCACAAGTAATGGGAGGAGAGTAGACTTACACCGCCGCTTTTAAAATATTGACCACTTGGCCATGAGGTTTGAGGGCTGCCTTGAAGATATTGACCACTTGGCTGTGATTCGCTTTACGTGGATTGGTCAGCATGCAGGCATCCTTTTGGGCATTTTCCGCCATAATGCTCAGATCTTCCTCTTTCACGCCCAATTCAGCGAGACCTGATGGAATACCAATTGAGCTAGACAATTCACGGATGGCATTAATTGCAGCATGCGCAGCTTGCGTCACTGTCATCTCCTGAGTATTGACACCCATCAATTCAGCAATTTTGGCATAACGGTCCGGGCAGGCAATCAGGTTGAATTCACAGACATGCGGTAACAGGATGGCATTACACACGCCGTGTGGCAGGTTATAGAAACCGCCCAACTGGTGTGCCATGGCATGCACATAACCCAGAGAAGCATTGTTGAACGCCATACCGGCAAGGTACTGTGCATAACTCATGGCATCACGTGCTTCAAGATTTTCACCGTTTGCAACGGCTGGACGTAACCATTCACTGATCATGCTGATGGCTTTTTCGGCACAGGCATCGGTAATTGGATTGGCAGCTGTCGAAACATAAGCTTCAACCGCGTGCGTGAGGGCATCCATACCTGTTGCCGCTGTTAAACCGGCTGGTTTTGCGATCATCAGTTTTGGATCGTCAATCGCGATCAGCGGGGTACAGCGCCAGTCGACAATTGCCATTTTGACATGCGTGTCGGTGTTGGTAATGATACAGAAACGGGTCATTTCTGAAGCGGTACCCGCGGTGGTATTCACGGCAATCAGTGGTGTCATTGGGACTGAGCTTTTATTGATGCCTTCGTAGTCGCGAATATGACCACCGCCAGCAGTCACCAAACCAATGCCTTTGGCACAGTCATGCGATGAACCACCACCTAGAGATACGATGAAATCACAGCCATTCTCATTGTAGGCATTTACACCGTTGTGGACGTTAGTGTCTGTCGGGTTAGGTTCAGCTCCCGGGAAAATGTGACTGTCGACACCGACAGCAGATAGATATTCTGCAATGGTATGTGCCACACCAAACTTATACAGGCCTTCATCTGTGACGATGAGTGCTTTTTTTGCACCTAAATCGCGTGCTTTGTTACCGATTTCTTTGGCACATCCTGGGCCAAAGAGTGATACACATGGAATATAAAAACCATTGGTTTGATCTGCGATATTTTTAAAAGCCATGAATCTTTCCTTCTTCCTTCGTTGTTATTTGACAGGTGACCCTCACCTTGGAACCTAGTATTGAGTCTGGCAGATGATTTGCCTACCTACCAAAGACCTACCATTCACAAATGGCTTGCAGAATGGAAAGTAAAATCAAAATAAAACAGATGGTTGTTTGAATAATAAAAATGAGTTGCTGCGTAAAATTGCATAGTCGGCGCTTTCTTGTCACACTGCTCACGCCCTTCCTCTCCTTCAGGCCAGTGCCATGCACCATGCGCTTTCTAATGCAGATCATCAGCAGATTTGCCAGCAGCTGTTGGCCATCGTGCCTGACTTTGCTCAGATTTATCAGGAACAATGGCAATGGCTCCATACACTGCATGCCGAACGCTTGTATGAGCGGGTCGCGCCCCAAACGCTAGCGCTGCTGGATGGCTGGTTACAAATTCGAATTTGTGAAACGGCAGGGCAGGCAATCGTGTGCGTTGAGTGCTGTTTTGTTGATAAAAATCCGCAATATCTGGTTGATTTTTTTCTGAATGAATTAGCCTTTCTGACCGGTGATGGGCAACCCCAACATTCCCTGTTTTTAAAGACCAAAGCTCAACGCTTACGTCAGGCTGTGATTGAGCAGGTTTTTATCTGGATTGATGGCGAAGCTCGGGTAGAGGCTTTTTTCCAGAACATGACGCTGCAACAGGCACAACAGATTGACCAGTTGATGATCATGGCTGGCTATTATGCGCAGCCGTATCTGCAGTCTGCCCTCGAACAACATCAGTCGATTCCGCTAGACGTGATGATGAATTTCAAGCATATGTGTCTGATCAATTCAGTTCTGGGTGATAATTTTTTACCGGTGCAACACATCATGCCGCATTATGATCGATTGTGCCTGTTTGCAAAGCAATGGCTCGGTGCACGTTGGTTTCGGGTATTGAAGTTGCTGTTTCCGGAACGTTTTACTTTGCAGCAGTGTATCCAAATGCAAGATTCGTTGCAGCGGTTGCTACAATTGGTGGATCAGCATAATACGCTGTTGGGCTTTGTCTTGCAGGTGCAACCGCAACATTGGTTGAATGATGAATTGCTGGCTAAAAAACATTTTTTAACGCTGGATGTAGACTGGTGGTTGCTAGAAATTGGCAATCAGGCTTTGTTTCAGTCCAGTCGCGCCGTGAACTGGCTATACAAACAGGATGCTATCGTGCTGGATTGGATCAGTCAGCATTTATCGCATACCGGGGTACGCTATGCTGTGACGGCGTGCAGTTTCCTCGATACCCGAGGGGTGGCACCACAGGTAATTTTGCTGACCCTGCGTCATTTTCAGCATGTCATGGTCAGTTTATGGCTGCAGCGTTGCCGGCAGCTCGCTCTGCAGGAAGGCTGGTTTGAACATCCGGATAATCAGCAGTTTGCATTGTATGGTCAGAATGGCATAACAGCAAACCGTCGGCTGATTTCACCTTCAGCGTTGTATTTGCAGGAGTGGTGGCAGTTACTGCAGCTGATCCATCCTGATTCGCAGCAGATATTGAAACAACTGTATCAGCCTCTGAGCCGGATTATGCAGGCTTACATGCAGCATGTGCAGGAAATTACCCATTTACTCCCGATTGAATTACTGGATTTTCTTGAGCCGCGCCAGCAACAGGACCCAGCTTTTTTTCGTTGTTTGCAACAGTATCAGCTGGATGTTAGCCAGTTTCGTCAGCGATTTTATTTACAGGAACCGCGCCAGCGCCAATCGTTGTTTAGTTCTTATGTCTGTGATTATCTGGAAACCTATCTCGATACACATCCGATTGTACCTAAAAATGTGACCTGGACAGGCCTGTTTCGTCAGGCGGTCACCTGGCATCAGCAGATGCAGCGGCAAAATATGCTGACGCAGCTGGCCGAGCGCGTCACCATTCAGCACTGGGCACCTCTCACGCAAACCGAGCGGATTCTCTGGGGGGAGTGGAGCTTTGAGGAACTGCATAGTATTGAACGGATTATTCAGGAATCTCAGCGCTTCCAGCATTGTTTGGCCTTAAGTTACAGTCAGCGCATCGTGGATGGAACCTATGTGGCATTTCATATGCGACACCGGAAAAATTCCCAGCTGGCATATACACTGGGTTGTCATTACCGGGCTGGAGTTTTTGAATTTGATCAACTGGAATTGCCGCGAAACCAGAAAGCGGATCATACTGCTATACAGATTGCCGAGCGTTTTGTCGTACGTTTAAATGCCCAGTTACATGCCTCCAGATGAGCATTGTCAGGAAGCCGGGCTTAACTTTTTTAGGAAAAATCGGTAGGCTATAGCGCCTCTCTTCTCAAATCAGTATGGTCTAATGAAACAGGAAACTGCACTCAAACTTCTCAAAGCCGGAGAAAATGTATTCTTGACTGGCTCAGCGGGTGCAGGAAAAACATACACCTTAAACCAGTACATCAATTATCTGAAAGCACGCAAGGTACCGGTGGCTATTACGGCCTCCACTGGCATTGCAGCTACACACATGAATGGCATGACCATTCATACCTGGGCAGGCATTGGGATTAAAGATGCGCTGAGTGAAGATGACCTAAAGCGCATGAAAGAGCGCAAGTACCTAAAAGAGCATCTGGAAAATGCCCAGGTGCTGATCATTGACGAAATTTCCATGCTGCACGCGAAGCAACTGAATCTGGTTAATCAGGTACTCAAATATTTTAAAGAGAGTGAAGAAGCCTTTGGCGGTATTCAGGTGATTGTTGCGGGTGACTTTTTCCAGTTGCCGCCTGTGGGGAAAAATGACGAGCGCAACCGTGACAAGTTCTGTTTTATGTCGGATGCCTGGGTCGAGGCCAAATTCCGGGTGTGCTATCTGACCGAACAGCACCGTCAAGATGATGAAATATTGAACCAGATTCTGAATGCCATCCGCGCGCAGAATGTTCAGCCACAACATTTACAGGCGCTACAGCAAACTCGCAAGCAGGACATCGGCGAAACCTTTACCCGTTTATATACCCATAATATGGATGTTGATACGATCAACTATCAGCATCTCAATGAAATTGAAAATGAGGGACATCAGTTTAATGCCGTATGTGATGGGAACGAAAAGCTGATCGAGACCCTGAAATCCTCGGTACGTGCACCGGAAGAACTGACCTTGAAAAAACATGCCAAGGTTATGTTTGTCAAAAACAATTTCGATCTGGGCTACATTAACGGCAGTCTGGGTGAGGTGATTGGCTTTGAAGAAGATGATGAACATGGCATTTTGCCAAAAGTCAAACTGACCGATGGTAGTGTGTTGCTGGTGGAACCGGAAACCTGGTCGATTGAAAACGAAGCAGGCAAAGTGATTGCCAGTTTTCAGCAGATTCCGCTGCGTTTGGCCTGGGCGATTACCATCCATAAAAGTCAGGGCATGACTCTGGAAGCCGCGGAAATCAACCTGTCACATACCTTTGAAAAAGGCCAGGGTTATGTGGCCCTATCACGTCTGAAATCTCTGGATGGGTTACGCTTACTGGGCTTTAACGAACAGGCGCTGGAGTTGGACAGTCTGGCACTCAAAGCGGATCGCCGTTTTCAGGAACTTTCGACGGAAGCTGAAAACCATTTTGCGCATATAGATTTGACCCCGCAGCACCGCGCTTTTATCCGGCATTGTGGAGGGACTTTAAATGATGCGGAAATTAGCCGTAACGAGAAAAAAATAGCCAAAGCTGATGGCAAGCAGAGTTATGCGACAGCTACCCTCGATGAAACCCGCGAGCTGTTTGAAGAGGGTTATGACATCATGGATATTGCGCAGGAACGGGGTCTCACCCCAGCCACGATTATTAATCATCTGGCACGTTTGCACAAAGAACAGGGACTGGATATTTCAGTTGCTCATCCTGGTGAGGAAGTGGTGGAGCAGGTACGCAAAATTTATAAACGTCTACAAAAACGACAAAGCCCAGAACATTTTGCTGAGGATGGTTCGATCAAGCTACGCCCGATTGTGGAAGCCACCAGCCCGCGTATGGGCTATGATCAGGTACGTTTGGCGCTTCTCTTTGTTGAATAAGCAACGGATGAGCGGGGCTGGTCGAACCGAATGACTCCATGTCTCTTATAGCCAGAAAAACAAAATTTCTGAACCGGATTGAGTCAAGGCATTTCGCGTAGCGACTATCGGGTTGGTGATGTGCGAATGCTCAAAGCTTAAATAATTGTCTCACGCTACCAATCTAAACGGGCAGTCGAATCAACGACTGCGGGTATCGTTAAAGCATTATGCATGTATTCAGCCGTGTAACCATTCAAGTTGTGCCTCGTTGAACTCAAGGCAAAATTTTGAATGGTTAAAGCATGTTGAGATCGGCATGCAGGGAGATGGTGTCGGCATTCAAGCGATAGATTTCATCCATGAAAGCCACATTAAAGCTGCCAACACTTTGGGCTTTCTGGTAAGCCAGTTTTCCAGCGATCGCAAAATGCAGGTGCGCAGCAATCGCGGCGATGGTCGGTGTAGTGACTGCTGCATAGGCCGCAATCAGGGCACCGAGGGCGCAGCCACTGGCAGTGACTTTCGGCTGCAAATAACTACCGCCATTGATCTGAATAATGGTGTCCCACTGCTGGGACAGGATATAGTCCGATTCGCCAGAGATTGCGACGCATTCGCATTTGTCCAATAAGGGCAAAGCCTGCTGATACATGTCATGGCTGCTGACCGTGCTATCGACACCTTTGCTGCCTGCCTGGTTGCCTGCCAGTGCGCTGATTTCGGATGCATTGCCACGAATGACTGCCGGTTTAAAGGCCAGTAAATCCTCGACCAGACGGCTACGCCAAGGAAGTGCCGCTCCATAACCGACGGGATCCAGCACCCAAGGTTTGTTTTTGATGAAGGCTGCCTTGGCTGAGATCTGCATCGCCTGCATTTGTTCTGTCGTCGGCGTACCCGTGTTGATACTTAAAGCCCCACTAATTGCGGTAAAACCCTCAGCTTCAAATGGATTGTCAATCATCGCCGGTGATGCACCCGCAGCGAGCAGTACATTAGCGACATAATTGCCAGCAACACTGTTGGTCATACACTGCACCAAAGGTTGTTGCTGATGCAAAGCCGTCCAGGCCTGAATTACGTGTTCCAATACCGTATAGACTCGATCCATAAAAGTCATCCATCACTAAGCAAGTTGTTCGGCTGCAAGACCCATGCTTTACTGGGTAAAGTAGTGATCCTGATGTTTGCAATTCCGGCAGATCAGGGAAACATAATGTTCCGCATCATAATCCACGGTCAGTTCATTCGACCCGCAATACATACAGCGCTTCTGCGAATAAAAATTCAGGCGCGGCTCAATTTTTTTCCAGGAACGCCATACAGGCTGTACGAAGATACGTTCATCGTAGCCGAGAAATTTAAAAAATAAAATACTGCTCATTTTGCTCAACGGCAGTTGGGGCGGACGTGGCAGGGTAGAGGTTTCCCATTTTTCACTGAGGGCACGTTCACGGTATTGCTGCAGGGTTTTTTTTAGCAGATTGCTGTTAATGAAATTCTCATTACGCGGCTGTAATGCTTTTTGCTGGTGCAGATAATCCAATGCGGTCTGGATCAGGTAATAGATCTGTCCAACCGCCAGACTGTCCATCAGGCCATAACAGAATCTCTGGAAGGCTTGATTTCCCGCAATCTGGATGCCCCAAGTCCGGCAGTAGAATTGCATGAACTGCAAAATTTCCTGATACAGCACTAAATACAGCGTCTGTTTAACCTCATCACTGTTTTTAAATGGAATCCCTAAACTGAGATTTTCATAAAACCAGTGACGTAATTGCTGGGTGATACTGAACAGACTGGGTTCCGAATAACCATCGAGGCGAACGTTGACATAGTAGCAATGAGTTTCGTCCGAAAAATCCTTGGCCAGCAAGATGTTTTCTTTGAGTAAGACTTTAATTAAATGGCTCTGAAATAAGTAATTCGGCGTAATCGGCTGATATTTCAATGCATCCCAATGAATATATTCATCATGACGGCTGTGTTCCTGAATATGATCATCCAGCAGGCTTAACAGAAACAGCTTATGTAGGAAGCTCAGTTCATACAGGCTGTGTTCTTGCATGTCTTTGGCTTGCAGTTTGCGCTGTTCCTGCAGGCGAGTCTCCTTGAGCAGTTTCTTGCGTTGGTCGGTGCAGCGAGCACAATGGCAGGTATGTTGTGGCTCAACAAACAGTCGGTGCTGACAGTGGCTACATTCATGAAACTCTACTTGCTGATCATACTGTTCGGCTTCCACCCAGTACATTGACGCCTGGCACAACGGACAGAGCGTGCTTTCGTCTAACTGTTTTTGCAAAATATTCAGGAGCATGACACTTGCCGATCAGAACCAAGGAAATCTATTGTTGATTATACACGGCTGTATCCTGAGGGGGTGTTGATAAAGTAGATGAGAGATAACAACCGTTTGGCCATACAGAAAAAAGCTACCGTTAATACGGTAGCTTTTTTGAGTGTAGGGAAGTTAATAAGCGGGTGGACAAGGCAGGGTGTCATCTTCTTCGGCAAAATATTTTGCCTCCATCAGCATCTGCACTTTTTGTGTCGGGAGTTTTTGCTGGCCCAGCACTTCATACTGATTGAGCAAGACGCTGACCTCCTGCTCCTGCATCGGGATTCCTTCACAGGTCATAAACATGGCAATCACTTTATGGTCGATTTTCGCTGAATCGAGCGCTTGCAGGATTTTCATGTTCTCGACTCGGACAATATGCTCTTTTAGATACATGTTGCACCTCTTTTGTTTGTGCCGAAACTTATCAATATAGTGCGCTTCAGCGTTCAGAAGGCAAGCCAGGTCGGTGGCATAACTGTAAGGGTATTGAAAAGATAGGTGTATTAGGCGGTATTTTGGAAAATACTGCGTAGTTTATGTGTTGATTGGTATGAGTTAGGCGAATTTTTATTTTAAATTGTATAAAATAACAGCAACCTCACATGGGAAATTGAGGAGCATAAACATGATGGAATTACTCAGGCAATGGGCACGAGGCCTCAAACGGGATGCTGTCACCATCTGGTTGGTGGCACGGGATCCTCGCACGCCCCGCTTTGCGAAATTCCTGGCGCTGTTTGTAGCGGCTTATGCCTTTTCCCCAATTGACTTGATTCCTGACTTTATTCCTGTTTTAGGCTATCTGGATGATCTGATTATTGTACCTTTGGGGATTTGGTGGGTGATGCGTCTGATTCCCGAGTCCCTGCTAGAAGAAAACCGCCAGCGTGCCGAAGCCATGGAATTTGACTATTCCAGTCGTTGGGCTGCTGTGATTATTTTATCGATCTGGGTCATCCTTTTGATTTTTTTGGTCAAGATTTTATCGACTGATCTCCTGATGAAGCCGCATTATTGGTTGAAATAACTCCCACTGCACATCATTCTGATTGAAAAATCATACAGACAGGCCTATATACATAAACATCCATGACGTAATTCGAGGATGGTGTCAGGTCGTTTGCCCATACCATCCCTAAAAAATATGACAATCATCTCAATTGAGATGAGAATAATCAGGACCCTCTATGAATATCGCGGCAAATCCCTCTGTGCAGACTGATCAAACAGTGTATTTAAAAGACTATCAGAAACCTGTTTTTCTGGTGGATTCGGTTGATTTAAATATTCGGGTGTTTGATCAGCAGACCCTTGTTGATGCAACGCTGATCATGCAACGTCAAACCGCGGGTGATCTAGTCTTGCTGGGCCGTGATCTGGAACTGAAAACGTTGAAACTGAATGGCCAGTTGCTGAGCGCAGCCGATTACCAGCTGGACAATGAACAACTGGTCATTTTCAATGCACCCGATCATGCCGTGATTGAAACTCAGGTGGTAATTCATCCGGAAAGCAATACCCAGCTCGAAGGCTTGTATCAGGCCGGTGATCTATTTGTGACCCAGAACGAACCGGAAGGTTTCCGTAAAATTACCTTCTATCCAGACCGTCCGGATGTTTTGTCTGTGTTTACCACGCGTGTCGAAGCCGACAAAAAATATCCTGTCTTGCTGGCCAATGGTAATCTGCTGGAAACAGGTGAAGCCGGAGAAGACCGTCATTATGCGATTTGGCAAGACCCAACCAAAAAGCCGAGCTACCTATTTGCCTGCGTGGTGGGCGATCTTGCGGTTTTAAAAGACCGTTATGTGACCTCGGAAGGCCGTGATGTGTCACTGGAAATTTATGCGATTGAAAAAGACATTCCAAAATGCCACATCGCGATGGAAGCCTTAAAACATTCCATGCGTTGGGACGAAGAACATTATGGCCGTGCCTATGACCTCGACAATTACATGATCGTGGCGGTCAGCCAGTTCAATATGGGGGCGATGGAAAACAAAGGCCTGAATATTTTCAATACTTCCTGTGTTCTGGCCGATGAAGAATATACCACCGATGCGGCGATCATGCGTGTGCAATCGGTGATCGCGCATGAATATTTCCATAACTGGACCGGTAACCGTATTACCTGCCGTGACTGGTTCCAGTTGTGTTTAAAAGAAGGCCTGACCGTCTTCCGTGATCAGTCATTCTCGGAAGATTTGCAATCGGCTGCGGTACAACGGATTGATGATGTCGCCGTGCTGAAATCACATCAATTCCCTGAAGATGCTGGCCCGTTATCGCATCCGCCGCGTCCCGATCATTTTGTCGAAATCAACAACTTCTATACGGCCACCGTGTATGAAAAAGGTGCGGAAATCAACCGCATGATGGCGACCCTGCTCGGCAAAGAGAAGTTCCGTCAGGGCACCGATGAATATTTCCGCCGTCATGATGGTCAGGCGGTGACCGTTGAAGACTGGATCGCTGCTTTGACCGCCGGCTCAGGTGTGGATTTATCTGCTTTCCTGCACTGGTATAACCAGCCAGGTACACCAAAGCTCGAAGCACAAGGTGAGTATGATGCACAGGCCCAAACCTACCGTTTGCGGTTTAAACAAAGCCTGAAAGCACATGGCAAATATCCAGCTTTGCAAGCTGTGCCGATTCCAGTGGCCCTGGCACTGTTCAATGCTGTAACCGGTGAACAATATCAGCTGAATAGTGCGGATCTATTTGAAAGTGGCGTAAAAGACGGCGTATATCTGTTTGATCAAGCAGAGGCGAGCATTACTTTTAGCGGCATTACCGCCAAACCTATCGTGTCCTTGTTACGCAATTTCTCAGCGCCGGTCAATCTGGAGTTCGATGCGTCCAATGAAGAACTGGCCTTCCTGATCCAGCATGAAACCAATGGCTTTAACCAGTGGCAGGCGACACAAACCCTGCTAGAGCGTATTCTTCTGGAAGATCATACGGTCGAGAGCTACATCGATGCGATGCGTCATACCTTGCCGGCATTGGTCAGCAAAGATCCGCTGTTGGCTTCGCGTTTGCTGGATGTGCCAAGTGAGAACTATCTCGGTAGCCGGATTGATCAAGATTACAGTCCTGTACTAGTTCAGGAAAAACGTAATGCGTTGCTCGATACGCTGGCACGTGAACTGGGCGATTTCTGGAAAGAGATTTATCAGGCACTGAATCCGGAATTACAAAACGAGTTTTCGCAGGCGATGGGCGAGCGTGCACTAAAAAACATTATGTTGAGCATGATCGCACGTCAAGGAGATGAACTGGCATTCGAATGGGCAGACCAGCAATACCAGAGCACTCGCAATATGTCAGAACGTCTGGGTGCTTTACGTGTGCTAGTTTGGAATGATGCACCACAAGCGCAAGCGGCCTTGCAGGATTTCTATCAGCGTTTTAATGATGAAGCGTTGGCACTAGATCAATGGTTCATGGTACAAGCTGCGCATCCAAAAGCCACTGAGGAAACTTTACGTTATCTCACCAGTCATCCTGATTATGATTTGGGAACACCGAACCGCATTCGTTCGGTGAGTGGGGGGCTTAACCTCAATCCGGTGAATACCTGGAGTTTTGGCGTGCAGCATTTTGTCGAGCTGGCCAAATATCTGGATGAGAAAAATCCGATTGTGGGTTCACGCCTGTTACAGGTGCTGTCACGTTGGTACACCTTGGCTGAACCGCATCGCACGGAGGTGAAGCAGGCGCTTGAAGCCTTGCAACCTCAGGTGAAATCCAAAAATGTGGCAGAAACGCTGAACAGCATGTTAGCGGTCTAATCTGCCAGAAGTTGTCTGTTAGAGCACTATTTTCCCTGAATTTTTAGGGGAAATAGTGCTTTTTTATTGATAAATCCTGCTCATATCCATCAGATGGATTCACTGCAGGTTTTTCGAGCCGAGGGTTGATGACCAAAAATAAACCTGATTCGCGAATATATCGGGAATGTGTAGGGATGTGAGGATTGTGTTAACAACGTCACACTTAAAAGCAAGGATTCCTTTAAGATCAATCTATTCTGATTTTGCCCATTTTACATTGAAGCAGTCTGTCACAGCCGCATGCTTGGATAATTCCTAGAGATAGGTAGATTAATAACTACAGTCGCTTGTTTAACGGCGTACCTCTACTACTAAAAGGAAGGGCATGGATATGGCTAATCAACAAAATCAACAGGGTGGTCAGCAAGGACAACAGAATCAACAAAATGATCAACAACGTCAACAAAACCAGCAAGGTCAACAAACGGGTCAGCAAAATCAACAGAATCCCCTGTCTAATCAGCAAGGGCAGCAAAACCAGCGTAATCCGATGAATGATCAACAGCATCAACAAACGGGTCAGCAGGGTCAACAAAACCAGCAAAATAACCAGCAACGTCAACAGCATCAGCAAAGTGGGCTACAAGGTCAACAGAACCAACAAAAGGACCAACAACGCCAGCAAAATCAACAAGACGAACAACAACGTCAACAAAACCAAGAAGACTATTGAGTGCAATAGTCAAAGAGCCCTGATGATTCAGGGCTTTTTTATGGGCCGTGCATTGAGAGAGATTCAAACAAAAATCGTGGGTTGATGAGTAATTGGACAGAATATTTCTGAGGCTTAATAATCAGTTCGTTGTTGAGTGGGTTCATTACAGTCTATTCATCAACAAACCTCATGCCATCTCATGTTGAACTAAATATGGGATCGTAGGGAGTATTTCTTTCATTTGAGGTTTAATTTAAGCTTAAAGCCTGGTTTTCGACCGGGCTTTTTTACAGCTTTAAAATAATTAGTGAGAATAAAATGTCATATAAATATGAATATGCGGGCTTTTGGCTACGCGTGGTGGCCGCGCTGATTGACAGTTTCATTATGATTCTGGCCGTTTTGCCAGTGGCATGGATTTTTTATCAGGGGGATTCTGATCTGGTATTTGCAACTGGACTCAGCGAAAGTGCACCAAATTTATTGTTTGATTTTGTGATTAATTACATTTTCCCATTTTTATATAGTGTACTGTTCTGGATTTATCTTGAAGGCACACCGGGCAAGCGTTTGCTGCGCTTGAAAGTGCTGGATGAAAGAACTGGGCATAAACTGAGTTTTGGGCAGGCGGCATTGCGTTATATTGGTTATATTCCATCCACGCTTGTCTTCTTCTTGGGTTTTATCTGGATTGCATTTGATAGTAAAAAGCAGGGCTGGCATGACAAAATCGCCAAAACTGTGGTGGTGCGTGAATTATGAGCGAGGTATGAGGTGCTGCGAAAAAATCTGGCAAGCCCCCTTCGGCATATCGGTCTCTCATTGGCTCTAGTCAGCTTGACAGCGTGTCAGAGTGTGCAATGGAACAGTCAGGTGATTGCGCACGCGTTTAATTTTGCGACCAGCTACCAGCAAAAACGTTTGGATCGTTTTGCACCGGCCACTGTACAGGTACAGAAGAATGTCCTGTATCAGCAGCAACCTGATCTGACCCTGGATATTTATCAGCCCAAGTACGCTCAGCAGTTTTCAACCCGTCCGACGGTGATTTGGCTGCATGGTGGCGGCTGGTTGGCAGGTGCCAAAGACCGGGCACGCGGCTATTTTAAACTGCTCGCTGCTCAGGGATTTAATGTTGTGGCAGTCCAGTACCAGCTGGCTCCGGAGGTAGTTTATCCTACACAACTTCAGCAGATTGATCAGGCACTGAACTTTTTACAACAACATGCTGCCGATTATCAGATTGATCCGCAGCAGTTTTATTTGGCAGGTGATTCAGCTGGAGCTAATTTGGCCAGTCACTATGCGGCATTGGTGAGCAATCCAGCTTTTGCCCAGCAGTCCCAACTGCAGCCTTCAATCCACTCAGCACAAATCAAGGGACTGATTTTACATTGTGGGATTTATGATTTGCATGCCTTTAAGCAAACTGCGCCGGATCAGCTGAAAATTGTCGAATGGACAGTGGAAAATTTGTTGGCTGCCTACACCCGGCAACAACAGGACCAGGCAGACTGGCTCAAAAGCATTTCTCCGACAGAATATCTCAGCGCAAATTATCCACCGGTCTTTATTAGTGGCGGCAATAAGGATTTTCTGACCGAAACACAAGCGATGCCTTTTGTTGCCCAATTACAACAGCATCAGATTCCGGTCGAGCCGGTATTTTATCAGGACTCGAAGGAATGGCTGATTCATGAATATCAATTTATGTTGAATAAAAAAGCCAGCCAGCAAACGTTCTATCGCACCGTTGAGTTTATTCAGCGCCATAGCCGTTTTGATGCGGTAAAAGGATTTACTTAAGTTTTCTGATACGGGGAAAGTCATTTTCCGTGATTGAAAACGCGTGTTTAAAGCGCCAGAGGATGAATCGGTTTCTTGTTCTTTTGCCAGAATGATTGGTCTTGGCAATAGTAATGCAAATCCAGCTGGATTGAGTTCAATAAAAAAGCCAATTCTGTGTATCCATAGAATTGGCCTTGTGGTTGTCAGGTAAATAGTTAAGCTTTGATTTCTTCATCTAGTCCGAAAGACTGGCGTAATAGCGCATGTAACTGTTCACGTGCCTTGATGAAACCATCAATCCCGCTTTGTAACAATTGCGCCGCCATCAGGTCATGCTCTACTTCAGCCTTAAAGCTCTGCTCATCTTGTACCGGACGTTCGATGACAGACGCCTGTTGCGCTGCTGTCACACTGAGGGCGGCTGTTACTTCACGCTGATCCTGTTCCAATTGTTCCAGTAAGGCTGGGGCAATGGTCAGTAGGTCACAACCGGCTAAGCCCAAGACCTGATCAATGCTACGGAAGCTGGCGCCCATCACTTGAGTGTGAATACCTTGTTGTTTGTAATAATTATAGATCTGTTTGACTGATTGTACGCCTGGGTCTTTGTCAATCGGGTAGCTGCTCACATTTTCAGCTTTTTTATACCAATCGAGAATACGACCAACGAAGGGCGAAATCAGGGTGACTTTGGCGTCTGCACAGGCCTGTGCCTGATGTAAACCAAACAATAAGGTGAGGTTGCAATGGATGCCTTCGATTTCCAGCAATCGAGCCGCTTGGATGCCTTCCCAAGTGGAGGCGATTTTGATCAGTACACGCTCTTTGGCAATGCCATAAGATTGATAGAGATGCAGCAGTTCCTTGGCTTTGGCAACAGTGGCCGCAGTGTCATAAGAAAGGCTGGCATCCACTTCAGTCGATACGCGTCCTTCGATTAATTTTAAAATTTCCACCCCGAATTTCACGGTCAGAATATCAATCGCACGTTCGATCAGTTCTCCATTTTCATAATTTTCCGCATGGGCCTGTTCGAACGCCGCCTCAATCAGGGCTTTATTTTCCGGTTGCGCTGCCGCTGCCGTAATCAATGAAGGGTTGGTGGTTGCATCCAAAGGACGGAACTGGCGGATCGCTTCTAAATCGCTACTATCAGCCACCACAGTGGTTAAATTTTTTAATTGGTCGAGTGCAGATAATGTCATTGTTTAGTTCTTGCTTTGAATGTTTCTACATTCAGTTATAACGCATAATTTGCTGCGAACCCAAGGGCTATATAGTAAATCAATTTGTAAAAATGTTATTTTTTCTTTGATTCTGCATCTGATCAATCAAAAAACGAACAATGCCTGCCCATGCATTTGGAATAGGGCAATCTTCATGTTGATGAAGAAGATCATGGAAGCGCCAACAGCTTTAGAGCTCAAGGTGGATGGACAGCGAAGCCGCGTATGCGATGGATCCGTAGCGGAGAAGAAAAAGGGCAATACACCTTGTCACGATGCCTGGGCTGAATCCGCAAGCAGATGTCGATATAAAACAAGCACCCGGTTAGGTGCTTGCTGGTATAAGTAAAAGGATATTTGGCTTATTTTTCAATAATCGCGACGACGCCCTGACCACCGGCGGCACAGATTGAAATGAGCGCACGTCCTGAACCTTTTTGATGCAGGATTTTCGCAGCAGTCGCCAAGATACGTCCACCGGTTGCCGCAAAAGGATGCCCAGCGGCAAGTGAGGAACCATGAATATTTAGTTTGCTGCGGTCAATGGCGCCTAAAGGGGCATCCAGTCCTAGACGTTCTTTACAGAAGATTGGATCTTCCCAGGCTTTAAGCGTCGATAAAACCTGTGAAGCAAAGGCTTCATGGATTTCATAATAGTCAAAATCCTGTAGCGTCAAATTGGCACGTTGTAACATGCGAGGTACTGCATACGCCGGTGCCATGAGTAGGCCTTCTTTTTTACCCACAAAATCAACGGCCGCAGTTTCCGAGAAAGTCAGATAAGCCAACACTTCGTGGCCGTTGGCTTTGGCCCATTCTTCTGAGGCGAGCAGGACACAGGATGCACCGTCCGTCAGTGGCGTCGAGTTGCCTGCGGTCATGGTGGCGGCTTCACCTTTACCAAACACCGGTTTCAGCTTGGCCAGTTTTTCTAGCGTAGAATCAGGGCGCAAATTCTGGTCACGTTCCAGTCCCATAAACGGCGTGATCAGGTCATCAAAGAAACCAGCTTCATAAGCAGCCGCCAGTTTCTGATGGCTGGCAGCCGCTAGTTCATCCTGTGCTTCACGGGAAATTCCCCATTCCAGCGCAGTAATGGCCTGATGCTCACCCATGGAAAGACCTGTACGTGGTTCACCGTTGCGAGGAGCATCCATCAGTTTTTTTAGATTGAGTTTGCTGAGTGCCTGAATCCGTTCTTTAGCCGTTTTAGCCACATTCAGCTGTAACAGAACCTTCCGCAGACCATCACCCAAAGCCAAAGGTGCATCCGACGTAGTATCAACCCCTCCGGCAATGCCGACCTCAATCTGGCCGAGCGCAATTTTATTGGCGACCAGAAAAGCTGCTTGCAAACCAGTTCCACAAGCCTGTTGCAAATCATAAGCGGGGGTTTCGGCAGCCAGTTCGGTATCCAGCACACATTCGCGGGTCATATTAAAATCACGGCTATGCTTGAGCACGGCACCGGCCACTACTTCACCGAGACGATGCCCCTGCAAATTAAACCGTTCAACCAGACCATTCAGTGCTGCAGTCAGCATGTCACTATTCGATGCAGTGAAATATGGACCATTAGAACGGGCGAAAGGAATACGGTTACCCCCCAGAATGGCAACGCGACGAATGGTAGTTTGACTCATATTTGTATCCTGTGATGATGTTTGTTGTGCTTGAGGTGAATTTATTGTTTTTGGGCTACTTGTTTTAGGTCTTGGAGTACGTTTGCGTGCGGGCGTGACCGCTGTAGTCGTTACCTCTGTGTACTGATCACTGTTCTTGCTGCGGCGGCTGCGTTTTGGCCGATCTGACAATGGTTGTTGTGTGCTGATAGTGGGTACTGAATTCTCGGGTGTTGTTTTGCTCATAAAGCTTTTCCAAGCATGTTTGAGGTTATTATTGCCGCTTACCATAACATACTTTGGCGGCAGCAGAATTGACTTCACTGACAGTGCGTGTAGTGTTTAGGTCAAGATATCGTGAATGTAACTCCAGTATCATGAATGATCTTATATGATAGATCTATTGGGGTAACCTAGGCTCAGCTCAGTCGAACATCACCTCGCAATATAAGATCTGACAGTACTTTCTTGCCAATTAGAGATAACAACTATGACCGATCAATATCAAACTTTTGCAAGATCCACGATTGGTAAACTGGTAATCCGCAATCTGGGATTGCCAGCACCGACATTCCTTGAACGATTTGAATCTGCCACACCGGTCATTAAAGGCCCGGTTTTACTGGGTGCGGCACCTGCCGGTCTTTTTTCTGCTGCCATTGCCCAGGTGCTCAGTAATATTCATGCCAACAGTTACAGTGCCAATCATCCTGAATTACAACAAGCTGCTGCAAGCGTGGGGCTAAATCTGGGCTGTTATCAGCCTGAAAACAAAGAACCCCGTTTTAAGGCATTAGTCTTTGATGCTTCGGGTATCCAGAACACGGATCAGCTGAAAGCCCTGTATGCGTTTTTTCATCCGCTGGCCCGTCAGATTCAGGCTTCAGGGCGGGTGATTATTCTGGGATTAACGCCGGAGACGGCACCCAGTGTGCAACAGGCGATTGCACAGCGCGCGATAGAAGGGTTTGTGAAATCACTGGGCAAAGAAGTGAAAAGGGGCATCGCGGTGCAATTGGTCTATGCAGATCCAGCGGCTACTGAAAATCTGGAATCAACCTTGCGCTTCTTGCTTTCGCCACGTTCTGCCTATGTATCTGGACAGGTGATTCGGGTGACAGCAGCAGAAGCTGTAGAACTGGACTGGGCCAAACCGCTCGCCGGTAAAACCGCGGTTGTAACGGGGGCGAGCCGGGGCATTGGTGAAGCGATTGCCCATGTGCTGGCACGCGATGGTGCGCATGTGATCTGTCTGGATGTTCCGGCACAGCAGGCTGATCTGGACCGGGTGGCGAATGAGATTGGTGGATCGACCTTGGCACTAGATATTACCGCAGGCGATGCAGGTGAAAAAATTCAGGCAGCCGCTGCCGAATTCGGGGGGCTGGATATTCTGGTACACAATGCCGGTATTACCCGAGATAAACTGTTGGCCAATATGCAGCCTGAACAATGGGATTTGGTGTTAAACATCAATCTCGCTGCAGCTGAGCGGATTAATGATTATTTGCTAAATCATACCGGATTCAACGCCAATGCGCGGATTGTCTGTGTGTCTTCCATTTCTGGGATTGCGGGCAATATTGGTCAAACCAACTATGCCACGTCAAAAGCCGGAGTCATTGGGTTGGTTAAATATACTGCGCCTGTGTTGAGTAATGGCATCACCATTAATGCTGTTGCACCTGGATTTATTGAAACCCAGATGACCGCCGCCATTCCATTTGCTACGCGTGAAATTGGACGTCGCATGAACTCGATGAACCAAGGGGGATTGCCGGTTGATGTGGCCGAAACCATCGCCTGGTTTGCCAGTCCTGCCTCTGCGGGAGTGAATGGCAATATTGTGCGCGTTTGTGGACAGAGCTTATTAGGCGCATAGGACTTCAAAATAAGAGAACACGCGGGAATCGGTGATTCTCGCTCGTATCATTTCGAGCTTTTAAAAAAAGGACAACCATGAACATTCGCCATTTTGACCAATTGCCTAAACCTTATCTGGCCTATCCAAAAATTATCCAAGGCTTGATCCGTAAAAAAAAGTCAGCACAGCTGGCACTGCCTGAGCTGCAATATGTGGTCGAAAGTTTGCAGATCGATCCGCAACACTTGCAGGATTACCAGGAAATTTGTGGTTTTGCTCAGGATGAATCCGTGCCGGCGATTTACCTGGCGGTTTTGGCGCAAAGCTTGCAAATGCACATGATGACCCAGGAAGATTTTCCATTTGCGGTGTTAGGTTTGGTGCATATCCACAATCAGATTAGCCAGAAACGTAAGATCAATCGGCATGAAAGCCTAAGCCTGTCCTGTGAATTTGCCGAATCTCGGCCGCATGACAAAGGCATCGAATTCGATTTTAAAATTACCGCGAAAGTGGCTGAAGAAATCGTGATGCAGGGCGTGAGTACCTATCTGTCGCGACAAAAACAGCATGCTACAGGGTCAATACAAAAGAAAGCCGATACCGTTCAACCAGATTATGTACTGCAAGAACAATGGTCAGTTGCAGAAAATACCGGACGCCGTTATGCCCTGATCTCTAGGGATTTCAACCTGATTCATTTGCATGCGTTTACCGCCAAAGCCTTTGGTTTTAAGCGTGCCATTGCTCACGGGATGTGGAGCAAAGCGCGTGCATTGGCCAGCCTTGCTTTACCGGATACCTATCAGGCCGAAGTTACTTTTAAATTGCCGATGTATTTACCGTCAACAGTTGAGCTTATGACCTGCCAGCAAGGGCAACAAACGGACTTTTTAATCCGTAATGCTCAATCGAAAAAGCCGCATATGACCGGTGTATTGCAAGCCTTGTGAGCTGTATTGTACCGAATGCCCTGACAGCTGGTCGGGGCTTTTTCATCCAACTCTAAAGCTCAATGGTCTATTCTTTGGGTCGAAAACGGGGATGATGTAACATCTGTCTGCTCCCCATCATGGGCTGGATCTGAGCAAATCCATCTATGGGATGCATCCCTATTCAATTTGCTGACAATAAAAGACAAAGCATTCACTCCACACCTAAAACACAGTATGCTTAGGCCTGTAAAAAGGAGCATCCATGTATCAGGTACTTGCGCGAAAATATCGCCCTCGCAATTTCAATGAACTTGTCGGACAAAATCACGTTTCACGTGCATTGACCAGTGCCTTGGAGCGGGGACGTTTGCATCATGCTTACCTGTTTACCGGGACACGTGGCGTCGGCAAAACCACCATTGCCCGTATCTTGGCCAAATGCCTGAACTGCGAAACTGGAGTTACCTCAACGCCTTGTGAAGTCTGCTCGACCTGTAAGGCGGTGAACGAAGGCCGTTTTATTGACCTGATCGAGATTGATGCTGCCTCAAGAACCAAAGTCGAAGATACACGTGAGCTGCTCGACAACGTACCTTATGCGCCGACGCAAGGTCGTTTCAAGGTTTATTTGATCGACGAAGTGCACATGCTGTCTACGCATTCTTTTAATGCGTTACTGAAAACGCTGGAAGAACCGCCGGAACATGTAAAATTCCTGTTCGCGACCACCGATCCACAAAAGCTGCCGATTACCGTGATTTCACGCTGTCTGCAATTTACTTTGCGTCCGTTGGCGGTTGATGAAATTACTGAGCACTTGACCCAGATTCTGGCCAAAGAGCAGATTGTGGCTGATCAAGATGCGATCTGGCAGATTGCCGAATCAGCGCAAGGTTCCTTACGTGATGCATTGTCGCTGACCGATCAGGCGATTGCCTATGGTCAGGGAGAGGTTCATCATCAGGATGTTAAAGAAATGCTCGGCCTGATTGATCGCAGCATTATTTATGATCTGATTTTGGCGATTCATCAGAACCAGCAGCAGCGGGTTAGCCAGTTGCTCATGCAATTCCGTCAACAAGCGCTCGACGTGTCACTGGTTTTGGATCAGCTGATTTCGACCTTGCATGAGCTGGCCTTGATGCAGTATTTGCCGGATCTCAGTCTGAAATACAGCGAAGAAATCAATAAAAAAATCCGTCAGCTGGCACAGCTGATCTCGGCACAGGATTTACAGCTGTACTACCAGATTGCCTGTAAGGGACGTAGCGAACTGCAACTCGCTGTAACTCAGGAACAGGGTTTTGAGATGTGTGTACTGCGATTGCTGGCATTCAGACCTTTACAACCCAATGAAATGCTGGTCACAGAGCAGAGCACTCAAGCCCCTGTTCCAACCGAAACGGTAACTGCTGAGACAGCACCGGCCCCAGACTCAACAGGCGAAGTAGAGCAAATTGAAGCACCGATCAAGAGTGATGAAAATTTTGCTGATTCCATTCCGCCAACCGTTTCTGAGGGAGTATCCATTCCAGATCAACCACCAGCACAGGTGATCAGTTTTGATCCAGATGCACCAGATGGTTTGATTGACTTTGATGTGATGCCATCTGATCAGAATAATCCACCCGTCTTGGAGCATTCTGCAGTCGCAGAGGACACAGAGGATTTCTGGTTGGCTCCAGAAGCCTTGCAGCCGATTGGACATTCTGAGTCTGCACCTTTGGAGCAGCAAGTACCGCAAGATTTTTCCCCTGTTCAATCTCTAGAAGATCAATCTTCGGCTGTTGAACCTGTCGCTGATTTATTTGCTGCCACACCTAATGTTGTTGAAGCAGAATTGCCGAATACTCATCCGCTGGATCAGCAACCACAAATCGAGACAGAGGTTTCAGTATCTGCATCTAGTTCAGAAAAATCAGAACTGTTACCGCAACAAATCTTGCAGCTCGCTCCACAAGAGCTGAATGGTGAATGGACGGTGGAGAAGTGGGAATACTGGTTTAGAAACAGTGACCTGTCACCGGCCTTGCAAGAACTGGCACAACAGGGTGTAATGAGCGGTGAAATTAATGGAGTATCCGTGTTTCATATCCCGCAGGAATATGAAAACCTGTTATCACAGCAGCAGCAAAGTCTACAAGATGCTTTAGCCGTTCAATGGCCGGAGACTCGCTTTAGCGTGCAGTACGGTACTTTGGAACAAACGACGCCGTACATGATGCAAAATGTGCGTAAAGAGAAAGCCTACCAACGTGCTGCCGAACTGTTGCAACAGGAACCTGCAGTACAGAAGTTGATCGAACTTTTTGATGCTGAAATCCAGAATATTCAACTCAAACCATAAACGCGTGATCCGCTAAGTTTATAGGTGATCAACCCCGTGATCTACAGTATACACAAAGGTAGTGTCATTGGGTTTGCAAGGGTTTCTGGTGTTTTACATAATCTTTACAGATGTTGATTGTGCAGGATAAATTGAAGATTATTCTATGAGCGGTCTATAGGATTCATACGCTAAATCACTTAACATACAGATCTTTCATCATAAACACGTGCTGAGGTTGTTATGTCATCCGCAACGCCCTACAAGGTGTTATGTGTCTGTTTAGGCAATATTTGCCGTTCTCCCACGGCAGAAGTGATCTTAAGGCACTATTGTGATGCACATCAACTGAATGTGCTGGTCGATTCAGCCGGAACCAGTAATTACCATCCGAATAAAGCTCCTGATCCACGCAGTCAGCATCATGCACAAAAACGTGGCTATGATCTCTCCGCCTTGCGAGCACGCCAAATCCAGCTCAACGATTTTGTCGAATTTGACCTGATTTTAGCGATGGATGAACAAAACTTGCTGGATATACAAGCCTTGTTGCAAAGTGCCTTGGTGGAATTTGGACATGCACAGGTGCGTGCCCAGATTGCCTTGATGAGCGAACATGATCCGTACTATCCACAACATGCCTTACCCGATCCGTATTATGGTGGGGAAGACGGCTTTGAGCGGGTACTCGACCAGTGTGAGTCGAGTAGTCTGGCTTGGGTCAATGTTTTAAAATTACACATGCAGCAGCGTAGCTAAAGGTTTTTCACGTGATAAAAATCCAACAAAACGTCCAACTTCAAGCATTTAATACCTTAAATCTGCCTGCTCTCGCATCACACTATTGTCAAATTCACCAGCCTGAAGAGCTGATTCCAGCCCTTACATTCGCCCAGCAACATGATCTGAATGTGTTGGTGCTCTCTGGCGGCAGCAATATGCTGTTGCCAGAAAAAATTCAGGCATTGGTCTTGCATATGGCGATTCATGGCATTGAAGTGACGGCTGAAGATGCACAGACCAAAACCTTGACAGTAGGAGCGGGTGAGGTCTGGCATGATTTTGTCTTGTTTACGACCACACAGCAGTTGTATGGTCTGCAAAATCTGGCGCTTATTCCCGGATTAGTCGGAGCTTCTCCGGTACAAAATATTGGCGCCTATGGCGTAGAAGCGGGCGAATTTATTGAGCATGTTTCGGTGTATGATCGAAATGAGCAGTGTTTTAAACAGATTGCTGCCGCAGATTGTCATTTCAGCTATCGGCATAGTATTTTTAAAGATGAACCGAACCGTTATATCATCACCCAGGTTAGCTTTAAATTATTAAAAAACCCAAGCTTTAAACTGAATTATGGCGATTTAAAACAGGCCGTTGGAGAAAATCTCAGCGCAGAGAATCTGCAACAGCAGGTGATCCAAATTCGTCAAAGCAAACTACCTGATCCGAAAGAATATCCGAATGTCGGCAGTTTCTTTAAAAATCCGGTAATTACTGCGGTAGCGTATGAACGTTTGGCTTGCCAATTTCCGAATCTGTCTCATTATCCACAGCCGAATGGCGATGTGAAAATTGCCGCGGGTTGGCTGATTGATCAGGCGGGCTGGAAAGGAAAACGTTTAGGAGCAGTGGGCATGTTCCATAAACAGGCCTTGGTTTTAGTCAATTATGGTCAGGCGACGCTGGCTGATGTACAGGCGACCTATCATGCGGTTCAGCAGGACGTGCTACAGAAATTTAACATTCACCTCGAGCCTGAGCCCGTACTCTTTAATCAGATGGGTTTAATTCAGTCGCATACGGGATAAACGCAATGTCAAAAGCGCCGAGAATGGTTCGATTGGTCCGAATGGTTGCCGTATTGTTCGGGCTCTTGGGCGTATTGATGCTGTTTATCTATTCTCCGTTTTATTCCCAACTTGTGGTAAAACTGCTCAATAGTTTTGTACCGGTTGAAGTCGACCAAGTGGCCGCAAAAAGTCAACAGATGGCCGCTCTAAGCGAGCATGATACGCTGGAACCTGGTTCAAATTTATGGATTGCCCGACAAGCTTATCTGGAGCTGATGGAGCAAGCCATGCAGAGCGAAAAAGCGGAAGATCTGATGGTGCTACAGCAGCGTTACAAAGCCTTGCAACAGATCATTCAGGAACAGCAAGCCGAACGTAACGATGAAGATGAGCCCAATATTCCGCTGTTGCAAGACAAGGACCAACAAGAGGCTTCGTCAGAAGAAAATGATCCTGCACAGGCGATGCGTGAACTGATGCAGCTCGACAGTCGTGAAAATCAGGCCTTGATGAAACGTTACCTGAAATTTTTACGTACGCATCCTGTTGAAGCCATTTCTGAACCAGTTGTCGATCCGGAATTGCAACAGGAAATTGCCCTTCTGCAGAATCAGAATAGCCAGAAACAGGAAAAACCGGTTCTCTCACAACCTTATGCAATTGTGGTTTTGGGTGGAGGCTTAACACTGGCAGCAAACCAGAAAGATATCGTGGTGAATAACTATACCCGCTTACGTCTGGAAAAAACCCTAGAAGTTGAACGGAAAAACCAGCTGCCGATCGTATTGAGTGGTGTGGAAGCACCTTTTATGCAGGCTTGGTTGAAAGAACGTCATGTGGATGCCAAACTGCTGGAAAACCGCAGCATGAATACCTGTGAAAATAGCCGGTTTAGTTCGCTATTGTTACAGAAAAAAGGCGGAGCACCGACCGTCATCCTGATCACTGACCGCTATCATATGCCACGTACACGCCGTTTGTTTGCCTTGAATGGCATTGAAACGATTCCTGTGGAAGCACCAATGCCAACTCAATTGACACGCTGGCGTCCAAGTGAGCAGAATTATGATCATAGCCGTCGCGCCAATTATGAATTACTGGCTACGATTCGGGATGTGCTGTTTGGCTCAAGTGATTGCCGGGAGGTACCTTAAATGTCGGATATTCCATTTTTAAATCCGAGTGTCCTCAAACAGCTCGATTTACCTATTCCAAGCCGTGAAATTACCTCCCAGCTTTTGGAGCCGCTGAATCTGAATCGGCCTTATCAGCCTTCGGTGGAGATTCAGGCTTACCGCCATCTATATGGTTTACAGTTGCTGGACTGCGAACATTGGCAAGGTTATGTGCAAATGCCGTTGTTTCGGTTGCACGTACAAGTATTTCAGCCGAAAACAGAAAAAATTTCAGGTACAGTTTGTTTATTGCATGGCTATTTGGAACATAGTGGTATCTATCAGCCGATGATTCAGGAATTACTGGAGCAGGGCTTTAGTGTTCTTACCTATGATCTGCCTGGGCATGGTTTGAGTGACGGTTCACCTGCCAGTATCCAAAGCTTTGATCACTATCAGCAGGTGCTACAGGCAGTTCATCATTATGTGAAACATGCCGATCAGTTACCTCAACCTTGGCTGGGCATCGGACAGAGTACCGGCGGAGCGATCTGGATGCATCATTTGCTGGAGTATGCCGAGAAACGCCAGAATCCAATTGTCGGACGTGTGTTGCTGCTTTCACCATTGATTCGTCCGGCCAAAACTGCCTGGTGGCATAACTCGATTGGTTTGGGCATTATCCGTCGTATCCGGCGTCAGGTACCACGGCATTTTCGCCGTAATAATCACAATCCGGAATTTTTACGTTTTATTCGTCTGAAAGATCCATTACAGCCGCGCATGATGGGCATGGATTGGATTTTGGCCATGTCAAAATGGATGTTGGAAATGGAGCGCCGGCCCGCGTGCCGCATCCCGGTCTGGATGGCACAAGGCGCCTTGGATGAAACGGTGGATTGGCGTTACAACATTGAATTTATCCGCACCAAGTTCCGTCTGCAGACCTTATTGATGCTCGAAGAAGGCTCGCACCAACTGATCAATGAACGTGCTGATATTCGTGCGGCACTGACGGGACTGATTCCGGCATTTTTACATGCCAAACAGTATGGCAATTATTATTAATTCAGGCCGGGTTGATTGGGCTTAAAAAAATCCCGAAGCTTGCTTCGGGATTTTTTGATTGAGAAAAATTATTCTTCGTCAGGTGGTAATAGCATCAAGATCGAATCACTGAGTAGCTGGGCCACATCTTCTAGTTCGGTTTCACTGAAACTTGCATCGAGGCTTAAGGTTTCACCATCTGCCAGACGTTTTAGGCGTGCTTCAAACTCGACATCAATACAAATGCCTTCACCATTTGCCCAGAACAGTAACTGTTCGTCTTCAAAGCTGTAAAGTAGTCTTGAAGCTGGCTCTAGCATAAGCTTGTAGCCTTGATCCAGAATTTCCGCCAGATCACCTGCAGCAATTTCATCCGCTTCAGGAATATTATCCGGATACTTTGGTTCAGACATCAGGCTCATGATGGCGTCATCAATTTCCGGCGCATTGTTCAGATAGTTAAGTAAGGTGGTTTTTAAATAATCCAGTTCTGTACGGGTCATTTCACCGATCGGTGTGGCCTGATTGCGCAGAATATCACTCAGCGGATTTTTCAGTAGGGCATTGTCGGCAAATTTATCGCTGACCCGATCCATCATCGTCGCGACATTCGGCATGCGGAAACCAAAAGAGAAGGTTAGGCAGTCATTTTCTGCGACACCATAGTGTGCCAGACCTGGGGGTACATACAGTAGATCACCTGGATTCAGTACTTCATCAAAATGAACGTCCATATCAGGCAGCAGCTTCAATGGCTGTTTCGGTACAAAGTCGGTGTCTGCATCGCACATCTGGCCGAGCTGCCAGCGACGTTGGCCATAGCCTTGTACCAGAAAAACATCATAAAAGTCGAAATGCTTGCCGACTGAACCGCCTTTTGGTGCATAAGACACCATGATGTCATCGCGGCGCCATTGTGGAATAAAGGGGAATTTTTTCCATAATTCAGCAAGGTCTAAAGAATAATGATCTACCGCTTGAACCAACAGGGTCCACAGTTTTGGCAGTTTCTGGAAATCGCCTTTGATCAGAGGAGAGGATTTTACCGACCACTGGTTTGGATCTTTGTCTTTTTGTCTGATTAAACGTGCGCTGACATGTTCTTCAAGTGCCAGTTCCATCACATCGGCCGGTTCAAGAATCCCAGCGATTTCAGGCATGGCATTACGGACCAGTAACGGTTTTTTTTGCCAATATTCAGCCAGAAACTGTTCAGCTGTGATGCTACCCAGAACATCAAGAGGTTGTGACATGGATATTCCCTATAGAGTTTATGAATTACGGAATTTGGAGGCCAAGCTGGCGCAAAATGTTGCACAGTTGAATCATCGGCAGACCCATCAATGTGGTCTGATCGGCTCCGTTCATTTGTTGAAACAGGCTGATGCCGAGACTTTCACATTTAAAACTGCCCGCACAGTGTAACGGTTGATCCAGTGCTACATATCGTTCAATTTCAGCTAGTGAAAGGGAACGGAATTGTACCGAAAAATGTTCGACCAGAGTTTGTGCAAATCCACTGGACTGTTGCTGCACACTCAGCGCCGTACTGAAATACACCGTCTTGCCGGAATTGGCCTGTAGCTGCGCAATTGCATTGGCAACGCTCAGTGGTTTGCCAATAAATACATCGGGTTGATGTTCACGCCAAGCCACCTGATCAGATCCGATGACAATCGCCTCAGGATGAGCATTTGCAATGACCTGCGCCTTTTGAAAGGCCAGACGTTTAGCCAGATCATCCGCATGATTTTCACCCTGAGCAGACTCATCAATTTCGGGAGCAACGCAACGGTAAGGCAATTGCAAACGATCCATCAATGCCCGGCGTGTGCTGCTACTGGAGGCCAGAATAATTTCGTGCATCAGACAGCAAAATCCATTAGTACATCGAGCGGAACATAGCTTAGGACTGTCTGATGGCAGGCCTGGATTTTCACGGGAGGTGCAACACCGGCCTGATAGGCTTCAACCCAGCGTGTGACGCAGATGCACCAGAAATCTCCAGGAGCCAGACCCGGAAAATCAATCTCCGGTAATGGAGTAATCAGATCATTGCCGGCCTTTTGCGAGAAGTTCAGGAATTCAGACGTCATCTGCGCACAAACGGTGTGCTGGCCGAGATCGGTCGGTGCAGTATGGCAAAAACCGTTGCGGAAATAGCCGGTAATCGGGTCAAAACAACAGCTTGCGAGAGGTTCACCAAGTACGTTGAGACGGTTCAATTCTGGTTTTGGATGAATAGACATAAATTCATATACAAGTCTTTTTGGCTATCATAATCAAATCTTCTACTTTAGGCAGCTTTTTGCAAAAGAAACTAACCTTTTTTAGGAGAATCATTTAAAATCGGGCCGTTTTCAAATCTATAAAGAGAGCATTACATGAACTTTCAGCGTATGACTGACCTTGATTTGGCTGGTAAGCGTGTCCTTATTCGTGAAGACCTTAACGTGCCAGTTAAAAATGGTGTGATTACCAGTGATGCACGTTTACGTGCCGCTTTACCCACCATCAAAGCAGCATTGGCACAAGGCGCTGCAGTGATGGTGTTCTCACACTTGGGTCGTCCAGTTGAAGGTGAACCAAAACCTGAACAATCACTTGCACCTGTTGCTGCTTACTTGACTGAAGCCTTGGGTCAGGACGTGAAATTGTTTACAGACTATCTTAATGGTGTAGACGTTCAGCCTGGTCAAGTCGTGTTGTTGGAAAACGTGCGTTTCAACCCAGGTGAAAAGAAAAACAATCCTGAATTGGCACAAAAATATGCAGCACTGTGCGACGTGTTTGTGATGGATGCGTTTGGTACTGCTCACCGTGCTGAAGCGTCTACTGAAGGCGTGGCTCGTTTTGCCAAAGTCGCAGCAGCGGGTCCATTGCTTGCAGCTGAGCTAGATGCCCTCGGCCGTGCTTTGAAAACACCAGAAAAACCAATGGTGGCGATTGTGGCAGGTTCTAAAGTGTCGACCAAACTCGATGTTTTGACCTCACTTTCAACCATTTGTGACCAGCTGATTGTGGGTGGTGGTATCGCCAATACCTTCCTTGCAGCGGCGGGTTACAATGTCGGTAAATCTTTATACGAAGCTGATCTGGTCGACACAGCAAAACAAATTGCAGCGAAAGTTTCTGTACCATTACCAACAGATGTTGTGGTTGCAGATGCCGCTGAAATCAATTTTGAAGATTTCTTGGGTTCATTGGCGAATGCGAAAGCCGTGATCAAGAATGTGGCCGATGTGTCTGAAAATGACATGATTCTGGATGTAGGTCCAGAAACTGCACAAGCTTTTGCAGAAATTTTGAAAACTTCAAAAACTATTTTGTGGAATGGCCCAGTAGGTGTCTTTGAAGTGGATCAATTCGGTGAGGGTACTAAAGCACTTTCTCTCGCGATTGCTGAATCAGAAGGTTTCTCAATTGCAGGGGGCGGGGATACTTTAGCTGCGATTGATAAATATGACGTGGCTAACAAGATTGGCTATATCTCTACCGGTGGTGGAGCTTTCCTCGAGTTTGTCGAAGGTAAAACTCTTCCGGCTGTAGCCGTTTTGCTTGAACGCGCTTAATTGCTCTAAGCGATTGAAAATAGGCTGATTTGAATCAGCCTATTTTTTTATGGTCTGGTCACAAAAATGTCATATGTATGAAATACAATTGTCATCAATAAATCACCTGTTGTGGGAAAATGTGATGAAGTTAAAACTTACACTAGCAGCTTTATTGATCGCGCCATTGGCTTTAACTGCTTGTTCTAAGAAAGAAGAAGCGCCTGCGGCTGAACAAACTCAAACAGCTGCACCAGCTGATGAAAAAGTGACCCCAGAGCAACAAGCGGCAATCGATGCGATCGATAAGCCAGTGATGGATGAAAAAAATACTGACCTGACTGCTGAAGAAGCCAATGCGCCAGCAGAAGTTGCGACTCCAGCTGATGAAAAAGATGCTGCTGCGATTAGCGCCATCAAATAAAACTCAATAATTGTTTGAGTTTTATTAAAAAACCCCGCAACTGCGGGGTTTTTTAATAAATCCTGTGATTTGTTGCTGAATTGAAATAAATGACAAGGTAGAATATGCCGCATTACCTGGGAGGATATTATGGCTCTTATCTCAATGCGCCAGCTCTTGGATCACGCTGCAGAACATCACTACGGCGTACCAGCTTTTAACGTAAACAACTTAGAACAAATGCGCGCAATCATGTTAGCTGCGGATGCAACTAACTCACCTGTTATTGTTCAAGCATCAGCAGGTGCCCGTAAATACGCAGGTGCTCCATTCTTACGCCACTTGATTGAAGCGGCAATTGAAGAATGGCCACACATTCCAGTGGTGATGCATCAAGACCACGGTACTAGCCCTGACGTATGTCAACGTTCGATCCAGTTGGGCTTTAGCTCAGTCATGATGGATGGTTCTTTGGGTGAAGATGGTAAGACACCAACCTCTTATGAATACAATGTCGATGTGACTCGCCGTGTCGTACAAATGGCACATGCGTGTGGCGTATCTGTAGAAGGTGAGATCGGTTGCCTGGGTTCTCTTGAAACAGGTATGGCCGGTGAAGAAGATGGTGTGGGTGCAGAAGGTGTACTTGACCATTCTCAACTTTTGACTTCTGTTGAAGAAGCACGTAGCTTCGTGGCAGACACCAATGTCGACGCTTTAGCGATTGCGGTAGGCACTTCACACGGTGCGTACAAGTTTACTCGTCCACCTACAGGCGATATCTTGGCGATTGACCGCATTAAAGAAATTCACGCAGCACTCCCAAATACCCATCTTGTGATGCACGGTTCAAGTTCAGTGCCACAAGAATGGCTAGCTGTGATTAACCAGTACGGTGGTGAAATCAAGGAAACTTATGGTGTTCCGGTTGAGCAACTGGTCGAAGCGATCAAGCACGGTGTACGTAAAATCAATATCGACACTGACTTGCGTTTAGCTTCTACAGGTGCAATGCGCCGCTTTATGGCAGAGAATCCAAGCGAATTTGATCCACGTAAATTCTTTGCGAAAACTGTCGATGCAATGAAACAAATCTGTATTGACCGTTATGAAGCGTTTGGTACAGCCGGCAATGCCGACAAGATTCGTCCAATCTCTCTTGAGAAAATGGTCGAACGCTACAAGTAATGGACTTGTAAGCCATTGCGAAAAATGTGAAAGCCCACCTTGAGTGGGCTTTTTCTATGTTTTTGATTTAAAAGAAGCACATCGTTTTATGGAACTCATCTTTGCTGCTGCACTGTGTAGTGTACTGGTCTCAATTTTGCTCAAAGTCTGTAAAACACAGGGTTTCGATACCCTACAGATGATTGCCTGTAACTATATCTCCGCCAGTCTGTTAGCTTATTTCTGGTTTGAACCCGACTTCCAGCATTTATCCGTCGTCGAGACACCATGGTGGTTGATTGTGGCTTTGGGTTTATTATTGCCAGGTGTTTTTGTGGCCTTATCACAAGCATTGCAGAACGCGGGGATTCTGAAGACCGAAATTGCCCAGCGCTTATCAGTCGTGTGGTCATTGTTGGCGGCTTTCCTAATTTTTCAGGAGCAGTTCAACCTGTTCAAACTACTCGGTATTGTTTTAGGAATCGCAGGTGTCTTATTGATTCTGTTGGGTAAAACGACACAACTCATAGATCATGGGGCGAAATATGCAGCGATCCGGCCGTTATTGGTGGTCTGGTTGGGATATGCACTGATTGATGTTCTATTGAAATATACTACCAGTCTAGGACTGCAATTTAGTTTGGCATTGAACTTGATTTTTATCTGTGCCTGGCTGTTTGCGAGCACTTATATTAGCCTAAGCAAAAAGCATCATTGGAACCATCAAAGTATTCTGGCCGGGTTGGGTTTAGGCATCGTGAATTTTGCCAATATCGCCTTGTATGTCAAAGCCCATATGTTGTTTAAAGCTACTCCTGCACTGGTCTTTGCCGGGATGAATCTTCTGGTGGTTTTATCAGGTGTTGGTGCGGGACTGGTATTTTTTAAAGAACGTTTAAGTCTGACGAGTACATTAGGCTTGATCCTGGGGGTGGCAGCGATATTTTGCCTAACCTTTGCCATGTCATTGCCTGCCTGACTACAGATTTACACCAAGTAGGTTTTTAAAAACGCTTTGGGATAGCGAAACAGATCAAGTCGGCTAGACAATCCCAACAGTGTGCCCGGTTTGGTACATAAAGGACAGGCAGGGTAGAACACCACATCATTTTTAAATCTGAACAGATAAATACGCTGACACAGTGGACAGATAAATTTCATTGGGAATTTTGTGTTTAATGCCATTTTAAGATGCTCCTTCTTTTTAGAGTTACGATAGAGCAGTATTATGAAAATAATAAGTCAGCACAAAGGGCGATCCGCCCTTTGCGGTAAGGACATGTTACAGGTGTGTAAAAATTTGTTCAGCAGGCAAACGTGATTTAGGCAGCTGGGCATTAAAATCATTGTCACTGCGATAGCCTAAGGTCATGATGACAGAGCTTTTTAAGCCCTTGCTGGCCAAATCAAACTCAGTATTCAGGATGTTTTCATCAAAGCCACCAATCGGCGTTGCATCAATCCCTTCAATCCCTGCCGCTAGGAGCAGATGACCAAGGGCAATAAAGGTTTGGTTTTCCATCCAGCCTTGCAAATCGCCTTTTTCGTCACGGTAGAAATTCACATAACCGATACGACTGTCTTTTTGGCCTTGCTTGGCTTTTTCATCTTTAAAACGACCGCTCTGCTCATCATTCTGTAACAGGGTATCGAGATAGTCTTCGCTGATATCTGTACGAGTACAGAACACAATGGTATGTGATGAATCTAGTACTTTAGGTGCATTGTAGGCATAACGGCCCACCAGTGATTTTGCAATACGCTGTTTCGCGGCGTCATTGTCTGCCACTAAAAAATGCCACGGCTGGATATTGATAGACGATGGCGTAAAACGGAGGACTTCGAGTAAAGCTTCAAATTGTTGTTGAGGAATTTTTTTCTCTGGATTGTACGCTTTAGTCGTATAACGGCTTTGTGCAATATTGAGTAGATCCATGATTTTTTACCTAATCATCAGGAGAATAATAAAACATGTGTGAAAACCAGCCGTGTGTCAGCTGATTTCGATGAACAGTCTTTCACTTTAAGGATGATAATGCGAATATCGAATAAAGTTGAACTATTTCTTGTACTTTGAAACGATGTGCTTATCAATAAAATCGCTTAAGTCATTGAATCTATCTATTGGTGTTTGGCCTTAAAAAGACGTATAGATAAATCATGCTACGACCGACTCAAAAAGACGATATTTGCGAGGGATTTTTGCTTGGATCATACCAATTATTTTAAGAGAAAATTAAAAACCCAACAGCAGATTGGCTTATGGGTGGGATTGGCGGATGCCTATGGCACCGAAATCGCCGCGAATGCGGGATTTGACTGGCTATTGATCGATGGTGAACATGCACCTAGTGATCTTAGAACCACCTTGTCACAATTGCAAAGTATTGCAGCGTATCCGTCCCAAGCAGTGGTACGTCCACCGATTGGCAGCGTACAGCTGATCAAGCAGCTTTTAGATATTGGTGCACAAACACTGTTGATTCCGATGGTGGAAACTGTGGAACAGGCCGAACTGATGGTGAAAGCGGTACGTTATCCGCCAGAAGGTATCCGTGGGGTTGGAGCCGCATTGGCACGGGCAACCCGTTGGAACAGTATTCCGGACTATTATGCCACTGCGCATGAAAATATCTGTTTGCTGATTCAGATTGAATCGGTCACCGGATTGCAAAATCTGGATGATATTTTAAAAGTGGATGGCATTGATGGTGTTTTTATTGGTGCAGTGGATTTGTCGGCAACGATGGGTTTTCAGGGAGATCCTAACCATCCGGAAGTACAAAAAGCAGTCGTGGATGCCATTCAACGGATTCGTGCAGCGGGTAAGGCGGCAGGAATTTTGTCTACCTCGCATGAGATCACACAAAAATATATTGAACTCGGCACCGAATTTGTCGCGGTGGGTGTTGATACCAGTGTGCTGATGCAATCCTTACGTCAGTTATTGGCCAAATACAAAGAAAATGAGGACGTTTCACCGCCACAAGGTGGCTATTAATTCTGCTGGATGCCATCAGTTTTTAGCGAAGGTCATACTGAGATTAGTATGACCATTTTTTTAACTGTAATGCTGCGGGCTGTTCCGGATCGATCTCCAGAATTTGCGCTTCATGCTCACGCCAATCCCCCAGCACAATACGCTGTTTGTTGACCATGGTATGAATCGCGGGACGATGGGTATGGCCATGAATGAGCACATCTACATTTTCCAGGGCTGTGGCCACTGCTTGAGGATTGACATCCATCACCTCATAACTTTTGAATTGTTGTGCTGCATGGCTTTTTTTGCGGAAACCGCTAGCCAGTTGGCGACGGAAGCTTAACGGAGTTTTGCGTAATAGGGTAAGTAATAGGGGGTTACGGATAATTTTACGAAAGCGCTGATAGGACACATCATCGGTACACAGCAAGTCGCCGTGTTCAAGACGTATCGTTTGACCAGCGATGTTTAACGTGGTGATTTCGGGCAACAGTTGCCCTTGAAATTTGTTTAAAAACACGTGATGTAAAGCGAAATCACGGTTACCGACCAAGAAAAAAATCTGATTACCCGCTTGAGTAAAGTGTTGTAAAGCCGTAATGATTTCATCTAGCCAGGGTGCAGAATAGTCATCGCCAATCCAGGCATTAAACCAGTCACCCAAAATGTACAGTTGGGTCTGTTGCTGCTGATAGTGTGTCAATAAATCTAAAAACCCTCGAACAAGTCGAGGGTGTTCAGGTGACAAATGTAGATCTGAGATAAACAGATAGGTCACAAAATCACTCGGTATGGATTACTCAGAGATGATTTTAGCAGATTCGATCACCACATTTTCTAGTGGAACATCTGCATGGTAACCACGGTTACCTGTACGCACGCCTTTGATTTCATTCACGACGTCCATACCTTCAACCACTTTACCAAATACGGCATAGCCCCAGCCTTGAGCAGTTTTGCCTGTATGGTTCAAGAAGCTGTTGTTTTTCACGTTAATGAAGAACTGAGCAGAAGCTGAGTGTGGTGCTTGGGTACGTGCCATTGCGATCGTACCGACATCGTTGCTCAAACCGTTATCCGCTTCGTTTTCGATTGAATCACGTGTTGCTTTTTCTTTAAAGTTTTCGTCCATGCCACCGCCTTGGATCATGAAGCCATCGATCACACGGTGGAAAATGACGCCGTCATAAAAACCATCACGCACGTATTGCAGGAAGTTCTCAGCAGTTTTTGGTGCTTTTTCAGTGTTCAGTTCAAGAACAATACGACCTTTATTGGTGTTTAATTCGACTTGAGGAAAACTCATTAGACAATCTCCTAAACATGGACAGTAAAGCCATGGGTTTTTTGGTTGAGAGAAGCATAAGCAAACTGTAAACTACAAGGCAAGTAGAAACGTGAATTTCTTTGTGAAAAATCAAAGTTTGCGTTTTAATTATTCCAAATTTTATTGAAGAAGTGATCAATCGATTATGAAGCCGAATGATGTTGTTTCATCCCTGCCAACGAACCCGACACTAGATAACAATGCCTCTGTCGATGCTGCGCAGCAAGAACAACAGGCTGGCTTAGACTTTATTCGTCAGGTGATTACCGATGATTTGGCTGCGGGCCGTACTGAAAAAGTCATTACCCGTTTCCCGCCAGAGCCGAATGGCTATTTGCATATTGGTCACGTCAAAGCGATTTGTTTGAACTTCGGTATTGCTGAAGAATTCAAGGGCTTATGTAACCTGCGTTTTGATGATACTAACCCGGATGCAGAAGAACAGGAATATGTTGATGGTATCGCTAATGACGTTAAATGGTTAGGTTTCCAGTGGGATGGCGAGCCACGTTACGCCTCCAGCTATTTTGACCAGTTGTATGCCTGGGCGATCCAGTTGATTGAACAGGGTGACGCTTATGTGGATTTGCAAAGCCCGGAAGACATCAAACTGAACCGTGGTAATTTTGTTGAGCCGGGTAAAAACTCGCCGTACCGTGATGCAAGCGTGGAGGAAAACCTCGCGCGTTTTGAACAAATGCGTAACGGTGAGCTAGGTGAAGGTAAAGCCGTCTTACGTGCCAAGATTGATATGGCATCACCAAACGTGCATATGCGTGATCCGATTTTGTACCGTGTCTTGCATTCGACTCACCATCAGACAGGCGACAAGTGGAAAATCTACCCGATGTACGATTATGCCCATCCATTGTCGGATGCGATTGAAGGCATTACTCACTCTTTATGTACGCTGGAATTCCAGGATCACCGTCCATTCTATGACTGGGTGGTGGCAAAGGTAAAATCAGCAGCAGTACCACACCAGTACGAATCTAGCCGTCTCAATGTCGACTACACCATTACCTCGAAGCGTAAATTACGTAAGCTGGTTGAAGGTGGCCATGTGCAAGGTTGGGATGATCCACGTATGCCAACCGTGGTGGGTATGCGCCGTCGCGGTTTTACCCCGGAAGGTCTGCGCGACTTCTGTAAGCGTGTGGGTGTGTCGAAAACTGATGGTATTGTCGATGTGGCCATGCTCGAGTTCTGTATCCGTCAATCACTGGAAAATACCGCGTCGCGTGGTATGGCCGTGTTGAATCCGTTAAAAGTGACTCTGACCAATTTACCGGAAGAGATGGACTTGCCCCATGCCCGTCATCCAAACGTGGATATGGGCGAACGTATCATTCCGCTGACACGTGAAATTTACATCGACCGTAAAGACTTTGAAGAAGAGCCACCAAAAGGCTTTAAACGCCTGATTCCGGGTGGGGAAGTGCGTTTGCGTCATGCCTATGTGATCAAGTGTGATGAAATTCTGAAAGATGAAAATGGTGAAATTGTTGAGCTGAAATGTTCAATCGACCCAGAAACTTTAGGTAAAAATCCGGAAGGCCGTAAGGTTAAAGGCGTGATTCACTGGGTATCGGCAAGCAAAGGTATTACTGCTGAAGTGCGTATTTATGACCGTTTGTTTAATGAAGCAGATCCAGAAACAGGGGATGACTTCCTGGCGAATCTAAACCCTGATTCATTAAAGGTCGTTCAGGCAGTGGTTGAGCCAGCGTTGGCTGAAGCCGCTGCAGAACAGCGCTTCCAGTTTGAACGTGAAGGTTATTTCGTGGCGGATCGTTATGATCACAGCATAGAAAAACCAGTGTTTAACCGTATTCTGGATTTAAAAGACAGCTTTAAACCGGGCAAGTAATTGCTTGGATTCTTTATAAAAAAAACCCAACTGCTGTTGGGTTTTTTTTATGGTTGATTTAGTCGACTAGCAGATCACCCCATGCAGGGCTTTTGGCTCAAGATTTCTTGTTTAGCATCCGCAGCCCATTGCTGCATTTCTGGCAAGGCGATCATCCGCTTGATCCATTGTTGGCTAGCTTGGGAAAAGGGTAAGTGATAGCTTTTTGCCCGAAAAGCCACTGGCGCAAAGTAGGCATCTACCGCGGTAAAATCTGGCCCAGCCAGATAAGGACCGCCAAAACGCTCCAGACCTTGTTGCCACAAAGCATCCATACGTTCTAGGTCATTTTTCAGTGCAGATGAAAGCCCAGTGCAGGGTTGATCCAGAGTGCAGTTCATTGGGCAGTCTTGGCGTAAATGGGGAAATCCGGCATGCATCTCGGCGATGGCACAACGAGACCAGCAACGCGCCTGTGCAGAGGCTGGAAATACATGTGGATAGTGCTCAGCCAGAGTTTCGATAATCGCCAAAGATTCCCAGATCACCGTATTGCCGTCATGCAAGCACGGGACTTTGCCCGTTGGGGAAAAGCTGAGGTAACGTTGTGTACGGGTATCCAGCGGGCTAAAAGTACACATCTGTTCCTGAAAAGGAATCTGTTTGACCCGCATTAGCAGCCAGACACGTAACGACCAGGAAGAAAAATTTTTATCACCAATCCAGAGTTGATACATTGGCTGCTCCTGAGTTTATTTTTTCGGATGCTGTTCTTTTAACAAGAGGTGTGTTGGTATTTGCATCTTGGCTTTATCGCGCAGTTTTTTCTTGATATAGAGCACGAGGGCAAAACAGGTGGTGGTCACGGTGAGTATGGCACTATTCATAAAGGACATCAGTGAACTGACATAACCAATCGTTGTTAACCTGTGCATCATTTTGACCACCTGGGGGCTACTTTCTACTCCGGTAATGGCCCAAGAACACAAGTGTTCACAGTTGTTGATGATTAGATGATAGTTGTTTTCATGCATGCGCGAACGCATACGCCGAATGACTGTACGACCTTTATATTTCGGCTGATCATAGCTACGTACCAGAATTTTTTTGCCGTGGGAAAATTTTTGCAGACTGGTGATTTCAATCGGATGCTTTTTGAAGAGATGGGCAAAACCGGAATAATGGATTACCCGACCACGACCTGCATAAATGCCATGATGCGAATAGCCCAAATGTTTGACGATGAGATGAGCTCCGAGAGGAAAGCGTTTTGCTCGCTGTTGCATATTCCGGCTGATCCAATAAAGTCTACATGTGTATTTTATTGACGTTGAAATTATAACGAAGAACTTGGTTTTTGGATGGTCATAAAGAGAGAAATAGTCGAAATATTTGCCCATAATTGCGTATTTGTTATGGTTTTTTTCAATAGGTCACTCTCAAGGTCTATAGAGAATCATGAAAGCAAAAGTAAAAAAGCAAAGCTTGAATATCTGGAAAAAGCAAGATGGAGAATTCTGAGGGTTAATTATCCATCTTAGTCTATTGTCATTCATGAGCTAATTTGAGGAGCACAAAGTAGCGAGCTGATTGTAACAAGAGTGAACGGACTGTTCTGTTGCAAAAAGTAAAACAACTCGGTGCACACGTTGTTCAATAAGATTTGAAAAACGTGTGCAAGAGCGGGATGATCAAGTTATTGTTTTATTTGGTTATGCACTTGCACGACGACGTTCAACTTCAGTAGAAGGAGCACCTTCTTTGTCTTTCTGAAGAACGATGTCGAACTGGATGTGTTTGAAAGGACCTTTCAAACCACGGCGTGCGATTTCAGCTTCGTCAGTTACGTCAACAGCAGTTGCAACTAGACCTTCACGCGTACCGAATGCGAAGTCGTCCCAAAGGTATTTGTCGCCTTCGATGTTGAACTGCGTGGTTAATTTACGGTGACCTGGCGCAGAGATGAAGTAGTGCACGTGCGCAGGACGTTGACCGTGACGAGAAAGTTTGTTCAACATTTGTTGTAACGGACCTTCTGGGTTCAAACCGTAACCTACAGGCATCGTTGTTTGCGCTGTGTAGTTACCGTTTTCATCAGAAATGATCGTACGACGAAGGTTGAAGTGTGATTGAGACTTGTCGAAGAACGAGTAGTTACCGTGGCTGTTTGCATGCCACATTTCAACTTTAGCACCAGAAAGCACTTCACCATCAGTATCAGTTACTTTACCTTCGATGATAAGCGTTGCAATTTTACCTTCTTCAGTACCGTCATCCATACGAGCGAAACCTACAGATTCAGGTGCACCAGCGACATATAATGGACCTTCGATTGTACGTGGAGTACCACCTGTTAAGCCTGCTTTAGCATCAGCTTCATCAGCACGTAGGTCAAGGTAGTGTTCTAGGCCGATTGCAGAACCTAAAAGAGCAAATTCATCAGCTTTCGCCATGTCGATGATCGCTTCAACACCTTTCCAAACTTCAGATTGGCTAAGATCAAGATCTTCGATTGCTTGGTAGAAGTCAGTCACTAGGCGTACAACAACTTGTTGTAAACGCGCGTCTACTGGACCTTCAGAAGTGTCTACGTTACATGCTTTAACTAAATTTTCAATCGCTTGACGATCCATGGTTATTTTCCTTCCTATGGTAAGTAGAGGTGCCAGTGCTAGCACCCGGTATTGTTGTTAGATATGTTTGAATAATGCTGAACGGCTATTGCCACTGGCACCATCCGCTGCACTGAGGAAACGTTCCGTATGAATGTCCTGCTCAAACAGGCGGCTTTGCATCAGGGTCGAAATGGCAGAGTCGATCATCACCGGTGGGCCACATAAATAGGCTTTATGTCCTGCACAACGGTTCTCAAAGTAATCTGCCACAGCTTCATGTACAAAGCCAGTGAAACCGTTCCATTCATCTTCAGCTTTTGGTGCGTTGAGTGCCGGGATATAATGGAAGCGTGTATCAGTCGTGCTATGCTGGGTCACCGTTTAAAAAAGTTTAATTTGTAGCTCTGAAATAACAAAAAACCGCCGTATATAGGCGGTTTTTTTATTTAAACAGGTTTTTGCAGGAATTCGGTTAATTCTTTGCGGCTATAACCACGTGCAATCAATACTTTTTTGATGCCTTGAATGACTTCAGCATCGGTGCTCTTGCGCAATGCTTCAAGCAGTTGTTCATTGCTTTTACAAGAACAGTCATTTTCAATACAAACGATCTGGTTCTTGTGTTCGTTATGCTGATCTGGTTTTAACAGCTTTTGCCAAAAACTCATAGAGCCTTCATTTACGACCTAACATAGCTCGAAATATAGCCAAATCTGTTAAAAAAGCAATAATGCTTGAGTCAGAAAAGCAGCAGTTGAACATGCCATTTTTCAAAGAAAATTTATCGTTTTTGCTATTTTTGTGACAGTGATACGCTTTGTCATTGTTTATGTTTTGGAAAAACTTGATAAAAAACGGAGAGCCGAAGCTCTCCAGTCGATTTTATGCATTTACATCGTCATAAATTGTTTAAATTTTTTCCAGTAGTACACCCGACTCCACATGATGGGTATAAGGGAACTGGTCAAATAGAGCAAAGCGAGTCACTTTGTGTGTGTTACACAAAGTTTTTAAATTATTGTGCAGTGTATCCGGATTACAGGAAATATAAATAATCCGTTCGAAGCCTGACAATAATTGTAGGGTTGCATCATCAATTCCGGCACGTGGTGGATCAACAAAAACCGTACTGAACTGGTAACTCTGGAGATCAATCTCGGCTTCCTGTAGGCGGCGGAATTCGCGTGTCCCGTGATAGGCTTCGGTAAACTCTTCTGCGGACAGACGGGCTACCTGAATATTGTCAATCGCGTTCTGTTCAATATTCCACTGTGCAGCATACACCGAGCTTTTTGCCAGTTCGGTGGCCAGAACACGGTTAAATTTTAGTGATAGCGGTAAGGTAAAGTTGCCATTGCCGCAGTACAATTCGAGTAGATCACCCGATGCCCCTTCAGCAGACGTGCAGGCCCATTGCAGCATGTGTTGGCAGACCTGGGCGTTCGGCTGGGTAAAGCTGCTTTCAATTTGTTTGTACTTAAATGTACGATCGAAGACCTGTAATTCCTCGACCACATAATCATCACTCAATACCAGCTTCTGACCGCGACTACGTCCAATAATCTTGATATTGAGTTCATCCGCCAGGGTTTTGGCCGCCTGTTCCCAATCGGCTTCAAGCTTGCAATGATAAATCAGGGTGACCAGCATTTCACCGCTCAAGGTTGCAAGGAAATCAACTTCAAACAGACGCTTTTCCAGCACGGGATTGCCTTTGATTTTTGCCAATAATACTGGCATTAAATCATTGATGCTTTTGTCGGCAATCGGGAACTGGTCGACGCGCACCACGGTTTTTTGCTTGCCATCCTCACCACGTTCAAACATGGCATAAAACAGGTCATTGTCGGTATGCCAAACTCGAAACTCCGCACGCATACGGAAATGCTGTTCAGGAGAGGCAAATACCTCCAAAGCAGGCGGATTAAATTCAGAGAACTGCGCCGTGATACGCTGAACTTTTTCATCGAGTTGAGTTTGATAGGCAGGGGTCATAAACAATCAAAAAACAAAGGCCAAAATAATGCTGCATCTTAGCAAAAAATTCCGGGTATGCGGCTGTTTCGCAGTAAATAAGCTTTATGTAGGATCAATCAAGTCGGCTAGGATCTGCTGTAATTGCTGCATGCCCTGAGTGGCCGAGTGCTTTAGCAGGTGATAGCGTTGCGGCACACGCTGATAATCAGCTTGTGGATCAATATAATAAGCCAGACAATTTGCCGGAATCTGATGGATTAAGCCCGCTACGGGATAGACACTCAGGGTTGAGCCGATCACTACAAAGATTTCAGCATCTTGCACCAGCTCGACAGCCTGTTCATAGGCCGGGACGGCTTCACCAAACCACACCACATGTGGGCGTAGGGGATAACTTTCAGGACAACGGTCTTTTTCCAGATCGAGTTGCCAGCCTGTGATCGGATAGAGGATGTCACTATATTGTGCACCAGGACCGGAACTCTTGGCGAAACGAATATTGCCATGTAAGTGTAGGACTTTGAGGCTACCGGCACGTTCATGCAAGTCATCAATATTCTGGGTAATCACCTGGACATCAAAATTCTGTTGGAGATCCGCAATAATCTGGTGAGCCTGATTGGGTTGAGCTGCCAGAATATTTTTACGTCGTTCATTGTAAAAGCGTTGCACGAGTGCCGGATTTTTGGCCCAGGCTTCAGGCGTAGCCACCTCATGAATGTCGTGCTGTTCCCATAAGCCGTTGCTATCGCGGAAAGTATTGATACCACTTTCAGCACTCATGCCTGCACCTGAAAAGATCACCAGTTTACGCATGTGTCCCTCAATTGATTTTATAGGCATTTCAACATGCCGTATTTGAGAGCAATATGCAAATTGAGGCAATCTGCTTTCTTTATGCAAAACTGCTGGAAGCTCCAGCATTAGATCGGTGGAGGATAAAACTGCTTGCAAGATTTCGCTTTTGGCATATACATTGCTCTTATCAAACAACAAATAAAAAATCATTGCAGGAGAGACAGGTATTCCCTGCGCCGAAAGAGCAACGACCCCGGAAACTCTCAGGTAAAAGGACTGCATTGATTGCACAACTCTGGAGAGAGGCGTTAACACGCACACCCAAGGGGAAAGTTGATTGCACCATACGCGCAATCGATCGAAGCTCTCAGGTACCCTGACAGATGGGGCATATCATCAAGGCTCGGCTTTGATAAGGAGCAGTCTATGTCACATGTTGCTGTGATTGGCGCCGGTATTACCGGCATCACCTCCGCATATATTCTCAATAGTCTGGGCTATCAGGTCACAGTACTCGACCGGCACCTCTATGCTGCCATGGAAACTTCCTATGCCAATGGTGGACAGCTTTCAGCTTGTAATGCGGAAGTCTGGAACACACAGGCCACGGTCAAAAAAGGTCTGAAATGGATGAGTAAAAAGGATGCGCCATTATTACTTAATCCTTCGTTTAGCCTGCAGAAATATAGCTGGCTATTTGAATTTTTACGGCATATCCCAGCTTATGAAACCAATACTGTAGAGACTGTACGTTTAGCCCTGCTGGCACGGGAAAAAATGTTTGAGATTGCGGAAACTGAGGGTTTTGAGTTTGATCTGGTCAAGAAAGGGATTTTACATATTTTTCATAACGAGACAGATTTTCATCATGCCCATTTGGTTAACCAGTTACTAAACAGAGCTCAGTTAGAGCGTTATGCGGTAACTCCTGAAGAAATGCGTCAGATCGAGCCAGCCCTGACGGGATCATATGCAGGTGGATTTTATACACCGGGTGATGCAACAGGAGATATCCATAAATTTTGTCGTGGTCTGTCGCAAGTCTGTGCACAGAAAGGTGTGAAATTTTTATATGGAGTTGAAGTTGTAGATTTTGTCCATCCGCAACAAGGTATTGAGCTGATTTATCAGGCGAGTGCAGAGAACATGCATGCTGAACCTCAGGATCGTGTCCACTTGCAAACGGATGCGATCGTGGTCTGTGGCGGTGTGAGTAGTTATGCCATTTCAAGAATGCTCGGTGATCATATTCAGGTTTATCCGGTCAAGGGCTATTCAATTACTGTGCAGTTGAATGATACAGAAAGCCAGCAGCAGGCACCTTGGGTCAGCCTGTTGGATGAAAGTGCCAAAATTGTCAGCAGTCGTTTGGGCTTGACGCGTCTACGTGTGGCAGGTACAGCGGAGTTTAATGGTTACAATCGGGATATCCGTGCGGATCGGATTCAACCGCTGATTAACTGGGTCAATCAGAATTTTCAGCTTTCCACAGCTCAGGTGGTGCCTTGGGCGGGATTAAGACCAATGATGCCGAATATGATGCCAGTGGTGTCGCGAGGTAAACGACGTGGGGTGTATTATCATACCGGACATGGTCATTTGGGCTGGACGCTTTCTGCTGCAACCGCCGTGATGTTAGGGGCCTTGATTGAGCAGGATTTGCCTGTTTAGTATTTTTATTGGTTTGGATACTCACTTGACAAACTTTGCAAGCAATACAGATAAACTGCAAGATAAAACCCGCACATGGCGGGTTTTACTATGATTGATTCTAATTAATGGTCATGATGCAGGTATTCAGGTTCCTTTGGTAATGCAAAGCTGCATAGGAAACAGATCATTAACATCACGATGACATAAACAAAGAAGGTGTTTTCAATACCCGCCTGTTTAAATTGTAAAGCCACCGCAGGTGCTGATCCACCAAATAGGGCATTACCAACCGCATAAGAGAAACCTACACCTAAGGCACGTACATGCGGTGGGAACATTTCTGCTTTGACCAGACCACTGATGGAGGTATAAAAGCTCAAAATCATCATTAAAAAGATCAGTAATAAAGTCACGATCACCGGTGAATAGCTGAAATGATTCATGCCAATCACCATCACCGGATAGATGAAAATAGCACTCAGGGCACTAAAAGCCAGCATGGAAGCTCGACGGCCAATCCGATCGGAAATAAGGCCAAACACCGGTTGTGCCAGCATGTAGACAAATAGGGCAAAGGTCATCATATAGCCGACAGTTTTGCTATCAATGCCCATATTGGTCAGATAGGTTTTGGAATAAACAGTCAGGACATAAAAGGTCAATGAACCTGCTGAAGTATAACCCACCACCAGCAAAAAGGTTTTCCAATGATTTTTAAAGAGTGCTCTTAAACTGCCTGATTCCTCGCGTTCACGATCTGCATGTGAGAGGGTTTCTTCCAGACGGCTACGCGCAAGGAGGGAAATAATCGCTGTGATTCCGCCAATAATAAACGGAATACGCCAACCGCCATTCATCAACTGTTCTTCACTTAAAAAAGCCAGCAGAATGACACCCAGCAGACTGGCCAGAAGTTGACCACCAGACAGGGTCACATACTGAAATGAGGCATAAAAGCCACGTCGGCCTTTTAAGGCAATTTCACTCATGTAGGTGGCAACCGCACCATATTCACCCCCGACAGACAGGCCCTGTAATAAACGTACCATCAATAACAGGAAGGGTGCCCACATACCGACTTGTTCATAGGTAGGCAGAAATGCAAATAGGAAAGAACTGACAGCCATCAGGCTAATCGAAATCACCATGGACTGTTTGCGACCATGTTTGTCCGCGATGCGGCCAAAAATCCAGCTGCCGATCGGGCGCATAAAAAAGCTGGCAGCAAATACACCCCAGACATAAATGGCCTGAGCCGTTGAACTCATGTTGGGAGCAGTCAGCACATGCTGAAAATACATGGCAAAGACGGCATAGATATAAAAGTCAAACCATTCCACCAGGTTGCCTGAAGAGGCTCCGACAATCCCTAGAACGCGTTTACGTTTTTCTTCTTTGCTATAGATCACTTCACTCATCGGTAGATCCTTATCAATTTTTCTCATCTAAATACAGGAGGTTTTTTAAAATTATAAATATTGTAATATTCACATAATTTGTATCATTAATAGCATGAAAATTGACAAAATTTCAGTATTTTTATCTTTATTTTATTCTTCTATAATATTGATTTGTAACGGAAAATAAAAAAGCCCATCGGTTGATAGGCTTTTTTTAAAATTCATATTTAAGCTGAGATGAATGCGTTCACAGCCTGATTAAAGTCTTCAGGTTTTTCCACATTCGAGATGTGAGATGCATCGATTTCAAACAATTTTGCATTTGGAATACGATCCACCATAAACTGGCCATCGGCAACCGTTGTTACAGGATCTTGTTTACCTGCAATGACCAATACCGGAACGGTAATGTCTTTCAACTGTTCACGAACATCCGCTTTAGCCAAAGCTTCACAGCAGCTTGCGTAACCTTCTGCGCTGCCAGCTGCAAGGTCGTTACTCAGATTTTCCACAACTGCCGCTTGGCTCTGGATAAAGGGATCGGTAAACCAGCGTGATGCTGCGGTTGAGGCAATTGGTTGCAAGCCTTGTTCACGTACCAGTTTGGCACGATCCAGCCATGCAGCTTCTTGACCAATTTTCGCTGCCGTGTTGCAGACAATCACGTGATTAAAACGTTCAGGTTTGTTAATGGCTAACCATTGGCCGGTCAAACCACCCATCGAAATACCACAGAAACTTGCTTTAGCAACATTGAGGTGATCAAGCAAATTTACGACGTCCTGACCCAATTGTTCTAGGGTATAAGGACCTTGTGGTGCAGAAGATGAACCGTGACCACGGGTATCGTAACAGATGACAAAGAAGTTCTCTTTAAATACATTGAACTGTTTCTGCCACATGCCGTAGTTGGTGCCTAAAGAGTTAGAAAACACCAAAGCCGGTTTGCTCGCATCACCAAAAGTCTGGTAATTGATGACAGCATCATTCGATTGAAAAGTTGGCATTGCGGTTCTCCAATCCTTATACGCGTTCGATAATCAAGGCAATGCCTTGACCCACACCGATACACATCGAGCACAGACCGTATTTACCACCGGTTTCTTCCAAATGGTTCAATGCCGTGGTGACCAGACGTGCACCTGAAGCACCGAGTGGATGACCCAAAGCAATCGCACCACCGTTCGGGTTCACATGTGCAGCATCATCTGCAAGACCCAAGTCACGGGTACAAGACAAGGCTTGAGCCGAGAATGCTTCGTTTAGCTCAATCACATCCATTTGCTCAAGGGTTAAACCGGTTTGAGCCAACAGTTTCTTGATTGCAGGCGCTGGACCAAAGCCCATGATGCGTGGTTCTACACCGACCACGGTTGCACCAATGATTTTGGCACGTGGTTTCAGGTTGTATTGTGCAACTGCTTCATCAGATGCAATCAGTAGCGCTGCTGCACCATCATTAATGCCTGAAGCATTACCGGCAGTGACCGTACCGTCTGCTTTGACGACGGGTTTAAGTTTTGCCAAGCCTTCAGCAGTCGTTGATGCACGTGGATGCTCATCGGTATCTACAACCACTGGATCGCCTTTGCGCTGTGGGATTACCACTGGCACGATTTCTTTAGCGAAGTAACCACGTGCTTGTGCAGCTGCGCAACGTTGTTGGCTTTGCAGGGCAAATTTGTCTTGGTCTTCACGCGAAATGTTGAATTGTTCTGCCAGGTTTTCTGCAGTTTGTGGCATGGTTTCCACGCCATACATTTCTTTCAGCTTTGGATTGATAAAACGCCAGCCCATGGTAGTGTCTTCAATCTTCTGGCTACGGCCGAACGCGCTGTCTGATTTACCCATGACAAATGGGGCACGAGACATCGATTCAACACCACCGGCAATTATCAGATTTGCTTCACCTGATTTGATTGCACGTGCAGCAGTCGCGATTGCATCGAGGGATGAACCGCAAAGACGGTTTAATGTGGTTGCTGGAACCTGGTGTGGCAAACCAGACAATAGGCCAGACATACGGCCCACGTTACGGTTGTCTTCACCGGCTTGGTTGGCACAGCCGTAGATCAGGTCATCCACCTGTTCCCAGTTCACCGATGGATTACGCTCCATCAAGGCTTTGATCGGTAATGCACCCAGATCATCTGCACGTACAGGGGCTAAACCACCCGCATAACGGCCAAATGGGGTACGAATCGCATCTACGATATAGGCATTTTTCATGTGGTTATTCCTTTCCCATTAAGCCTGAGTGGCATCAATCAGTTTGGCACCGGTCATGGCTTGTAATTCTTCGAAGCTCAAGCCGTCGACTTTCTCAATCACTTTCATGCCTTCAGGCGTGACATCAATCACACACAGGTCGGTATAGATACGATCCACACACTTCAAACCAGTCGCAGGATAATCGAGTTGAGCAACGATTTTAGGTTCGCCTTTTTTGGTCACGTGATCTGTGGTGATGAAGACTTTCTTCGCACCCACAGCCAAGTCCATTGCGCCACCTACGGCAGGAATTGCATCTGGTGCACCGGTATGCCAGTTCGCCAAGTCACCATTTTCAGCTACCTGGAAAGCACCTAATACTGCGATATCAAGGTGACCACCACGCATCATGGCGAAAGAGTCGCCATGATGGAAGAAACAGCCACCAGTCAGCATGGTCACGAATTCTTTACCCGCATTGATCAGTTCAGGATCACGGTCTTCTTCTGCTGGTGGTGGACCAAATGCCAACAAGCCATTTTCAGAGTGTAGAAACACATCTTTGTCTGATGGCAGGTAGTTCGAAATCTTGGTTGGTAGACCAATACCCAAATTCACATAGGCACCGTCTGGAATGTCTTGCGCAACACGTTCAGCAATCTGGTCGCGAGTAAGTTTGCTATAGCTCATGAATTTCTCCTTAATCGCCAATTACTGTGCTGGGGTGACTTGAACCACGTGTTTTACGAAAATGCCCGGCGTGATGATGTGCTCTGGATCAAGTTCACCCAGTTCAACCACTTCCGACACCTGTGCAATGGTGATATCTGCCGCCATTGCCATGATTGGGCCGAAGTTACGTGCAGATTTGCGGTAAACCAGGTTGCCCCAACGGTCGCCCTTGTGTGCTTTGATCAAGGCGAAGTCGGCTTTGATCGGGTTTTCCAGCACGTAGTCTTTACCATCGTAGTTTAGGGTTGGTTTGCCTTCAGCCAGCAAGGTACCAAAACCGGTTGGCGTGTAGATTGGACCCAAGCCCATACCTGCAGCCTGAATACGGCAAGCCAAGTTACCTTGTGGAACCAATTCAAGTTCGATTTTGCCAGCACGGTATAGCTCGTCGAATACCCAAGAGTCAGACTGACGTGGGAATGAGCAGATGATTTTACGCACGGCACCGGCTTTTAAAAGCTTCGCCAAACCGTAGTCACCGTTACCGGCGTTGTTGTTGACGATCACCAGATCTTTCACGCCCAGTTCAATCAAGCCATCAATCAGTTCAGCGGGCTGACCTGCGGTGCCGAAGCCACCAATCATAATGGTTGAACCATCTTTAATTTGTGAAAGCACTTCTGTTAAGGAAGCTTTGCTTTTGTCGATCATAATATTTCCTAATCAAACTTCATCTGCAGACGCGTTAAGCGCGTGAAGATGTTGGAGGCGTTGTATTGGTCAACGGTGTATTTTTGGAGAGGATCAGATGGGCAATAAAGCCGATGCAAATCCCCCAAAATACGGAACTTAAACCTAAAAAACTCATTCCCGACACGGTGGCAAGGAATGTGATTAAAGCAGCATCTCTCTGGGTTTCTTCTTTCATCGCCACTGTAACGTTGGTGGCAATTGCACCGAGAAGGGCAAGACCCGCCAGGGCAGCGACCAGCTCTTTCGGAAGCAGACTGAACAGCATGACAATACTGCCTGCGAACAATCCGCCTAAAATGTAAAAAATACCGTTGGCAATACCAGCGATATATCGTTTTTCTTTCAGTTCATGTGCATCTTTACCGGTGCAAAGTGCTGCGGTAATTGATGCCAGCACAATGGTAATGCCACCCACGCAGGCTACTGCAAGCGAAGCAATGCTTGAAGCTGCGATAATTGGCTTGGCTGGCGTCTCGTAATCACTGAGTCGCAAGATCGCCATACCCGGCAAAAACTGTCCTGTCAGGCTGACCAGAATCAGCGGAATAGCAAGGTTAAAGGTTGCATTCCATGACCACTCTGGCGTGATGAACTGGGGTAGGGCGAGCGAAAAATTGATGTCGACCGGATTCATCCGACCGAGCAATAAAGCCAAGCTCACACCGGCCAGTAATACCCATACCATGGTGTAGCGTGGGGACAGACGTTTGGCAACCAGATAACACGCCAACATGCCAAATACCACATAAGGCATAGAGCTGGTTGCTTTGAATAAACCCAGGCCAAACTGGAACAAAATTCCCGCCATCATGCCTGCTGCCAGTCCCTGTGGAATCCATTTCAACAATTTGTCGAAATAGCCACTGATCCCGATCAGAAAAATCGCGACGGCAGCAATCAGGTAAGCGCCAACGGCTTCATTTAAACTGATACTTGGAAAAAGGGACACCAGCAGGGCAGTTCCGGGTGCTGACCAAGCTGTAATCACAGGGGTTTTAAACCGGATTGACAGGTAGATCCCGGTAAGCGCTGCACCAATAGAAATGCCCCAGATCCAGGACATCATCATCTCGGGGCTAACATAGGCTTTTTGTGCGGCCTGAAAGAAAATAATCAGAGGACCAGAATAGGAAATCAGTACCGCTAAGAATCCTGCAACGGTGGCTGAAATCGACCAGTCCTCTTTTAATGTTTGGATCAGATTAGACATCGCATGCCTCCATGCTCACGATTCTGTCAGTTCTGCCGGTTAACCTAAATCACCACCACCTACAGGTACAACACTACCTGTGATGTAAGAGGCTTCATCAGAGGCCAGGAAGGTAATAGCATTCACTTGTTCATCAATTGTGCCGTAGCGCTTGAAGAAGGTACGGTCAATGGTTTGATCCACGACTTCTTGCATCCACGCTTTGTCTTGTTCAGACATTGGTGCACTGTTACGTGGCACTTTACGTGGTGGAGCTTCAGTACCGCCTGTTGCAACAGCATTGACACGAATACCATCTTTGGCATGTTCAAAAGCCAGTGAGGCAGTTAAACCGTTTACACCACCTTTTGCAGCAGAATAAGGGATACGGTTAATCCCACGGGTTGCAATCGATGAAACGTTCACGATGGCACCGGCTTGTTGCGCAATCATGGTTGGCAACACAGCACGGCAGCACCACATGGTCGGGAACAATGAGCGGCGAACTTCTTTTTCCACTTCTTCAGGTTGGAATTCCTGAAAAGGTTTCATCCAGATCGCACCGCCCACGTTGTTGATGAGCACATCAACACGGCCATATTTTTCTAAGGCTGTATTGACAACTTTTTCAGCACCTTCAAAGTGTTCAAGGTCGGCACGTACAGTGATTGCCTCACCACCGGCTTCGACGATTTCCTTCAGTACATCTTCAACATACTCAGAGAAATCGGCCATGATTACTTTGCCGCCTTCACGGGCAACACGTAGCGCGACACCGCGACCGATGCCTTGTGCGGCACCTGTAACAATCACTACTTTATTGCTGAAACGTTGTTGACTCATCTTTGTTTCCTTTATCTTGACTGTATAACCGAACTCAAACTTAGTTTGCAGAGAATTTCTCAAACAGGAAGTTTGCTGGCTTCACGCCTTCTGCATCTAACCAGCCACGTACCGCTTCAACCATTGGTACTGGGCCACAGAGGTAAACATCAACATCACCACCGTTTAACCATTCAGTGTCGATATGACCAGTTACATAACCTTTACGCTCATGCGCAGATTCTGGGTTAGCTACAACAGTACGGTATTCGAACCATGGTAATTTTGCTTGAAGTTCGTTGAGGCGATCCAATGCAACCAGGTCAAAGTCGTTGGTCACACCAAATACAAGACGTACAGGTTGTTCAGAACCTTTTTCTTCAAGGACAGACAACATAGACAAGAACGGTGCAATACCAGTACCACCTGCAAGCATCAATACTGGGCGAGTAACGCTACGTAGATAGAAGCTACCAAATGGACCAGTAAAGGTCATTTTGTCACCAACTTTAGCCGTTTGGCTGAGGAAGCTACTCATTTTGCCATTTGGTACGTTACGAACGACGAAACCAGTTTTGCGGTCGCCTGGTTTAGAGCTGAATGAGTAAGAACGGGTTTCTTCAGTACCCGGAATACCTACATTGACATATTGACCTGCCAAGAAATTGATTTCTGGCTCAGCAGCGTCAAGTTCGATTTCAAAAGTAATCGTTGATTCAGAAAGGTTCTCAACAGAAGTGAGAGTACCTTGATAAGTATGAATTTCAGTTTTGCAAACATCAGAGGTTGCTTGAATCTGGAATACTGCATCAGAAGTCGGGTGGCATTGGCAAGCCAATACATAACCTTCAGCCGCTTCTTCAGGAGTTAAAGCATCTTCGATATAGCTATCTTCAGGCATATCATAAGTGCCTGATTCACAAAATGCACGACACGTACCACATGCACCATCACGGCAATCTAGCGGAATATTGATCTTTTGGCGGTATGCTGCGTCCGAAAGGGTTTCGCCATCAACAACAGTGATAAAACGCGTTACGCCATCTTCAAATTGAAGTGCAACATTATGGTTTGACATGGCAAGTATCCTACAAATGAGTTAAAACATCAGATGGCCCGGGCCAACATTCCATTGGGCCAGGGCCGGGGTTTCTTTACAATAATCTAATAAGCTTAGATGTGGTAGATATCAATCACTTGGTTGATATAGTCGTTTTTCAATACGACATACTTGCTTACGATTTTTGGCTGTTCGCCAGAGAAATCGATCACATAACGAGACATACCGAAGTAGCTGTAGTTTTTCTTGTAACGGAAGCTCAAAGTATTCCAGTTAAAACGTACAGTCACTTGGTCACCGTTTTGTTCCACAATCTCAATGTTGTTGATGTTGTGGCTAGTACGGGTATCCGGCATGGTTGCAGAAGAACGTTCAGTTTTGATACGGAACACGCGGTCTTCTAAACCTTGACGATCTGGATAGAAAATCAAAGAAATTTCAGACTGAGGATCTTCGGTCAACGTATCGTTGTCGTCCCAAGCTGGCATCCAGAATTGTGCATTCGGAGCGTAGCACTCTAACCAGTTATCCCATTGCTCGTCATCAAGGAAACGTGCTTCACGATAAAGGAATTGAGCAATGTTTTCTAAAGTAATCGCGCTCATGCTTGTTCTCCTTCAGCAGCAATCTCTTTTTCAGTCGCAATCGCTTTCTTCATAAGTTTCAACCAGTACTCGTGTTGAGCTAGGTATAAACCTTCGTCTTCAGTCTTGACACCAGAAAGTTTTGGTTTCAAACCGATTTCATTTGCAGCATCATCTGGGCCTTGGATCCAGTGTTTAGAACCACGGCTCATGTCGTTCCACTCAAGCGCGATACCTTGGTAGCCTGCTTGACATGCACGGAATTCTTCCAAGTCATCCGGAGTAGCCATACCAGAAGCGTTGAAGAAGTCTTCGTACTGACGGATACGGCGTGCACGTGCTTCAGGTGCTTCACCTTTAGGCGCGATACAGTAGATCGTTACCTCAGTCTTATCGACAGACAATGGACGAAGAACACGGATTTGTGAACCGAACTGATCCATGAAGTAAACGTTTGGATAGATACAAAGGTTACGAGAACGCTCGATCATCCATTTCGCCATAGCTGCACCGTATTTCTCGGTGTATTCGTCTTTTTTCGGGAAGTTTGGACGGTCTTCTGGGTTAGCCCATTGAGTCCAAAGTAGCATGTGGCCGTTTTCGAAACCGTAAGAACCACCGCCTTGTTTACCCCAAGAACCAGCGCTCATCGCACGGATGTTGTCGCCGCCTTGTTTTTCTTTACGTTGCTGAGTTGTCGCAGCGTAGTTCCAGTGAACTGCAGAAACGTGGTAACCATCAGCACCGTTTTCAGCAGTCAGTTTCCAGTTACCTTCATAAGTATAGGTAGAAGCACCGCGAAGAACTTCAAGACCTTCTTCAGACTGACCAACGATCATATCGATGATTTTAGTCGCTTCACCAAGATATTCTTCAAGAGAAGGAACGTCTGGGTTCAAGCTACCAAATAAGAAACCTTTGTAGTTTTCAAAACGTGCAACTTTTTTCAGGTCGTGTGAACCTTCTTTGTTGAAGCAGTCAGAATAACCCGCATCAGTAGGATCTTTAACTTTTAACAACTTACCAGAGTTGTTGAATGTCCAGCCGTGGAATGGGCAGGTATAAGTTGCTTTGTTGCCACGTTTGTAACGGCAAAGCTCTGCACCACGGTGTGAACACGCATTGATCATTGCGTTTAATTCACCGTTACGGTTACGTGCAATGATGATTGGCTGACGACCGATGTTAGTCGTGTAGTAATCGTTGATATTTGGAATTTGGCTTTCATGTGCCAAGTATACCCAGTTGCCCTCGAAGATATATTTCATTTCAAGGTCAAAAATGTCCTGGTCCGTGAAGACAGAACGATGAAGTTTGAATTCACCTGTTTCGTAGTTTTCAACAAGTAATTCATCAATGCGATCTAGATGGCTAGTATTGATTACAGGAATACGTGGCATGTCCGCTCTCCGACTTTCCAAATGTTAGGAAGTCACCGAAATGCTTAACAGAATAGGGAAGTTAAACATTTCGGTTCCTTGGGTTTCAGCTAATTAAGCGCTTGCGCGACGACGTTCAACTTCAGTAGAAGGCGCACCTTCTTTATCTTTCTGAAGAACGATGTCGAACTGGATGTGTTTGAAAGGACCTTTCAAACCGCGGCGTGCGATTTCAGCTTCGTCAGTTACGTCAACAGCAGTTGCAACTAGACCTTCACGCGTACCGAATGCAAAGTCGTCCCAAAGGTATTTGTCGCCTTCGATGTTGAACTGAGTGGTTAATTTACGGTGACCTGGCGCAGAGATGAAGTAGTGCACGTGCGCAGGACGTTGACCGTGACGAGAAAGTTTGTTCAACATTTGTTGTAACGGACCTTCTGGGTTCAAACCGTAACCTACAGGCATAGTGGTTTGTGCTGTGTAGTTACCGTTTTCATCAGTGAAAATGGTACGACGCAGGTTGAAGTGTGATTGAGACTTATCGAAGAACGAGTAGTTACCGTGGCTGTTGGCATGCCACATTTCAACTTTAGCACCAGAAAGCACTTCCCCATCAGTATCAGTCACTTTACCTTCGATGATAAGCGTTGCAATTTTGCCTTCTTCAGAACCGTCGTCCATACGAGCGAAACCTACAGATTCAGGCGCACCAGCGACATATAATGGACCTTCGATTGTACGTGGAGTACCGCCAGTTAAACCTGCTTTAGCGTCAGCTTCATCAGCACGTAGGTCAAGGTAGTGTTCTAGGCCGATAGCAGAACCTAAAAGAGCAAATTCATCAGCTTTCGCCATGTCGATGATCGCTTCAACACCTTTCCAAACTTCAGATTGGCTAAGATCAAGATCTTCGATTGCTTGGTAGAAGTCAGTCACTAGGCGCACAACAACTTGTTGTAAACGCGCGTCTACTGGACCTTCAGAAGTGTCTACGTTACATGCTTTAACTAAATTTTCAATCGCTTGACGATCCATACAATTGCTCCTTGAATGTATGCTTTTTTCATTGAGTGGTCAGCTAAGCTTGCATAAATGCTGGCAAATTTCCCGCTAACCACGATTTTAATAACCGGCCGGATGACCGGAGTTTTTGTGATGATGAAGAGCCCTCACAATTCATCACCACGATTCAATCAGGTGTCATCTTCACGGATTGAAGATGGATGGCGGTTGAGTGCCATCACCTCGATATCCATATATGGATAAAGGGGTAAACCTTGCAGAATATTGTGTAACTCTTCATTACTTTCCACATCAAAAATACTGATGTTTGAGTATTGGCCAGTAATACGCCAGATGTGACGCCATTTACCCTGACGTTGTAAGTCTTGTGAGTAAGCCTTCTCAACAGCTTTAATCTCAGCCGCTTTCTCAGCTGGCATATCTAATGGAATGTTTACATCCATGCGTACTTGAAACAGCATGTGTTTACTCCTTACTTACGACGTAGTTGGTCAAGTTTGTCTTCATCTAGCTCAATCCCCAGACCTGGGCCTTGTGGAATTGCAAGTTCAAAATTTTCGTAACGAAGCGGTGTTTTTAAAATTTCTTCGGTGAGTAAGAGGGGGCCAAACAGTTCAGTGCCGTAGGCCAAATTATCGAAAGTTGAGAAGGCATGCGCAGATGCGATAGTGCCTACAGAACCTTCGAGCATTGTTCCACCATAAAGGTCAATGCCTGCCAATTTGGCGATTTTTGCAACTTCACAACCTTCAATCAGACCGCCCGATTGTGCTACTTTCACCGCAAATACTGATGCGCCATTGCGTTTCGCGATTTGGTACGCTGTTGCAGGACCCATCAAGGATTCATCTGCCATAATCGCAACATCGAAACGACGAGTTAAACGCTCCATGGCATCTAAATTTTCAATGGCACATGGCTGTTCAATCAGGTCTACACCACCATCTTGTAACAACTGGATACCTTTGATCGCTTCAAGCTCAGACCAAGCACGGTTCACATCAACACGGATAGAAACGTCAGCACCTAGAGCTTGCTTGATCGCCAATACGTGCTCAACATCTTCTTGGACTTTGCGTGAACCAATTTTCAATTTAAAGATGTTGTGACGTTTTAGCTCGACCATCTTTTTCGCTTCAGCGATATCTTTTTCTGTGTTACCAGAAGCCAATACCCAAAGGACTGGCACGCTGTTGCGCAGACGACCACCGAGCAACTCGCTCACTGGCAAACCTAAACGCTTGGCTTGGATATCAAGCAGGGCAGTTTGGATTGCGCATTTTGCAAAACGGTTGCCATTAATGTTGCGTTTAATCAAACTCAATGTTTGAGCAACATTTAAATCTTTAATTGACGTCAAGAGTGGTGCAAAATAAGTGTCAATATTTGTCTTAACACTTTCTGGGCTTTCTTCACCGTAGCCTAAGCCACCAATTGTTGTCGCTTCACCCCAACCAATGATGCCGTCTTCAGTAGTGATTTTGATCAAAACCAAAGTTTGAGTTTGCATCGTCGCCACCGCCATTTTGTGCGGGCGGATCGTTGGGATCTCTACAAGCAAGGTTTCTACTGATTTATACATCTTCGTTATCTGGGTTGGTTATCTCTTGTGTATACCTTAAAAGAATGATTAAACTGTGTCTAAGATCAAATATGCATTTTAATATACCTTAATGGTATGAGGTGAGCATGGAACTCAGACATTTACGTTACTTTGTAGCCGTTGTAGAGGAACAAAGCTTTACAAAGGCAGCAGAGAAGCTGTTTATTGCCCAACCGCCACTGAGCCGTCAGATCCAAAATCTGGAAAATGAGTTGGGAATTCAATTATTTGAGCGCGGAAGTCGCCCTTTGCAGACCACTCCAGCAGGTCAGTTTTTCTATCAACATGCGGTCAAATTGCTGTCGAATGCTGAAGAAATCAAGTCGATGACCAAGCGTGTCGGGATGGTTGAACGTGTGGTAACCATGGGATTCGTGGGATCACTGCTTTATGGATTATTACCGAGAATTGTCTACTTATATCGTCAGCAGCAGCCGCATCTGCAAATTCAACTCATTGAGATGAGCACCAAAGAACAGATCCAGGCCCTGAAAGAAGGCAAGATTGATGTAGGCTTTGGCCGGTTACGTATTTCTGATCCAGCGATTCGACGTGTATTGCTGCGTGAAGAGCGTTTAATGGTGGCTGTTCATGTCAGTCATCCTTTGTCTCGTTATGAAAAAGGTGTTCATCTATCTGATATTGTTGATGAAAATATTTTTCTTTATCCGGCAAATCCAAAACCAAATTTCTCGACACAAATGCGATCAATCTTTTCTGAATATGGTTTAGAACCCAAAAACTTTAAAGAAGTACGTGAAATTCAGCTGGCTTTAGGGTTGGTGGCTGCAGGAGAAGGGATTAGTGTAGTACCGGAAAGTGCCAATACTATTCGCTTTCCACACTTAAATTACATCCCATTATTAGATGATGCTGCAGTGAGTCCGATCTTTCTGGCGATTCGTAATATGGATGAAAGTGAAGATATCCGTTCACTGTTTGACTGTATCTATCAGGTCTACGACCTGGAGGCGATTAAATACGACCGTACGGTTCTTTGACTACGCCTTTAGTCTAATCTAACCCTTCAATTTACAGAGAGATGATTAAAAAATGATGAAAAAAATAATCGTTTTTCTGTTGTTTGAAGGGTAATTCTTTTCCTGTCGTGGTTTAAGACATTCTTTTTGACTGCTTTTTGCTCAAATATCTTTTATCTTCTTTTTTTCTTGACTGCAGACTTAAGCATAGCTTTCATCTTATTTTCATAATGCCAAGCTCTAGTACAAGTGCCGTAAAGACTGTAGAGCAATAAGATTGTTATCGTGCTGTTGCCTTTGAAATTGCAAGCCAAGTCTAAGCAGGTATTTGAGTAATAGTGAAATAAGGATACGGAAAATAATTAAGTGATGTTCTACATAATTAAAAAAATAGGGCCGTTTGTTTTATTCTTATTTTTATAAGTTCATGTTTTTTATAATCTATTTAAATCCCATTACTTTTTCTTCTGGCTAATTTTAATGGTCTTTTCTAATTATCACTCCACATCATGAATGAAAAGTTTCCATTTCATGCAAATTTCTAATGAAAGTCCATCGATCCTTGATTCTGTATTTCCTGTTTACTACAAGGTGGGCTTGGGTATAGCCAATGTAACTTTTATCTCTAGATTGAAAGTCGACCCTGCATACTACTTTCGGCAGGGTGAAATTTACTCAAATACCCAATAAGTATCAACTCCGCTAATGTGGGGAATTCAAAACAGCTCGAATTAGATGGGTTTAATGCCTGGAATAAGCTCTCTATAGATATGATTTTTGTTTAATTATTGATCACTTGCATGGGTGGAGAAAAATAATTGAAAAAATCGGATGCACTTCAACAGATTGATCTATTGTTTCTGAAGGGTTGCTTAACCTATTTATTCATATTTAAGCCGGTAGATATTACTGAACGGCTTTTTATTGAGATGTTTCTTAATCAGTAGTAGGGATTAACATATTGCTAGAAAGTGACTGTTGAGGTCGATTCCTGCTGCTTGTCTCAGCTTGAACCATCACTTATAAATGAAACATTCAACATATCCATATGTTGAAGACAGCATTGTCGTGACTTAGCAAGGAGCTTGTATGTCTACTTTCCCTCATTTATTGGCCCCATTGGATTTAGGTTTTACGACATTAAAGAACCGGGTTGTAATGGGTTCTATGCATGTGGGACTTGAGGAGGCACCTCAGGGTTTTGAGCGAATGGCAGCCTTTTATGCTGAACGGGCACGAGGTGGTGTGGGTTTGATTGTTACTGGTGGAGTAGCGCCTAACGAAGCAGGGGTGACGTTTCCCGGTAGCAGCATACTCAACCAAGTCGCAGATGTTGAAAAACATAAAATTATTATCCAGGCGGTACATGCAGAAGGAGGTAAAATTGCCCTGCAGATTTTACATACGGGGCGTTATTCTTATCAACCAAATCTGGTTGCGCCTTCAGCGATTCAAGCCCCCATTAATCCAGTCAAACCCAAAGCGCTAACCATTGCGGAGATTCAGCAAACCATCCGTGATTTTGTTTATACCGCTCAACTTGCTCAACAGGCAGGTTATGATGGGGTCGAAATCATGGGATCAGAGGGTTATCTGATTAATGAATTTATTGCAGCGCGTACCAATCACCGTGATGATGAGTGGGGCGGTTGTTACGAAAACCGGATTCGTTTCCCTTTAGAAATTGTCAGACGTACCCGTCAGGCGGTTGGTGAGAACTTTATCATTATTTACCGCTTATCCATGCTGGATCTGGTGGAAGGAGGCTCTACGCTCGAAGAAGTTATTGAATTAGCCAAAAAGATTGAACAGGCGGGAGCAACCATTATTAATAGTGGGATTGGCTGGCATGAAGCACGTATCCCTACAATTGCAACAAAAGTACCGCGTGCGGCATTCACCTGGGTCACTGAAAAGCTAAAAGGTGCAGTTAGTATTCCTCTTATTACCTCGAACCGGATTAATACGCCACAAATGGCGGAGCATGTGCTTGCTTCAGGACAAGCCGATCTCATTTCGATGGCACGCCCGATGCTGGCTGACCCCGAATTTGTACTTAAGGCCAGTGAAGGTCGAAGCGATGAAATCAACACTTGTATTGCATGTAATCAGGCCTGCCTGGATCATATTTTTTCTAAACGAATAGCCACTTGTCTGGTCAATCCGCGTGCATGCCATGAAACAGAATTGCAATTTATGCCTGCGGTAAAACCAAAATCTATTGCTGTCGTGGGTGCGGGGCCAGCGGGATTAAGTTTTGCGATTTATGCGGCATCGCGTGGGCATCAGATTACGATTTATGAATCTGAAAACCAGATTGGCGGGCAGTTTAATGTTGCGAAGACTATTCCGGGTAAAGAAGAATTCCACGAAACGCTGCGTTATTTTAAACGCCAAATCGAAATACAGCCGAATATTAAACTGCAACTGAATCATACCGTGACTTTTGAGGAATTGAGCCAGTCAAATTATGATGACATTGTAGTAGCAACAGGCGTGATGCCAAGACGGTTGCAGATTGAGGGAATTGACCATCCTAAGGTGTTGTCGTATCTGCAAGTGCTGAAGCAGCGAGTACCTGTTGGTCGTCGCGTTGCGATTATTGGTGCAGGTGGGATCGGTTTTGATACGGCTGAATATCTAGTTCATTCAGGTGAAAGTGCTAGTCTGAATCCAGAAAAATTTTATGCTGAGTGGGGAATTGATCCTCATTATCAGCACGCCGGAGGTGTACAGGTACCACATATACCCGCGACAGAACGGGAAATTTATTTGCTGCAACGCAAAAATACGGCAGTTGGATCAGGTTTAGGGAAAACGACGGGTTGGATTCATCGTATGGGTTTGAAACAGCATCATGTCAAAATGCTGGCGGGTGTGCAGTATGAAAAGATTGATGATGACGGGCTGTATATCCGTATCAATGAACAGCCACAGCTACTAGCTGTAGATCATGTGGTGATTTGTGCTGGACAGGAATCGTATACGGCGATGTATGAATCATTAGTAACTATTGGAAAACAGGTTCATTTGATTGGTGGTGCAAAAGAAGCCGGTGAAATGGATGCGAAACAGGCGATCCGTCAGGGTGCTGAACTGGCTGCTCTGATATAAAAGAATAAATTGGATGAACTGCGCCATCTTATAATTTAAAAAACCCAGTTGTTTCACTGGGTGTTTTAATAGGAACAGAAGACTGGACTTACTTTTCCAATGCAGGTGAAGCAGCAGCAATAGCAGCAGCAACCGCATCTTCTTCAGTTTGCGGTTCATCTTTCGATTTAGGCGTACTGCTTTGGGCAGTATCATTCTCAGTTTTAGGCGTTTCAGTTTTATTCGTGTTTTTGCTTTCGGCTGGTTGCTCGCGAACCTCACGGCGAATTTCGGTCGTGGTGTTTTTGGTTTCTTCACGAATGATGGTGACAGTTTTGGCTTCAGATGCGGCTTGTGTATTGTCTAGAGGTTTAAACTCAACTTCAGAGGTGACTTGTTGCTCAGTTTCTGTCTGAGCTTTTTCATCTTCCTGAGGAGTTTCTTTTTTTACACATGCGCTGAGTGCCAGACCAGTCGCGATTAAGCCACAGATTAAAAGTTTCTTGTTCATCGTCACACAAAATTCAGCTGTATATAGAAGTGGCACCATTATAACAATAAAACGCCCGATAAAAATCATCATATGAGGCGCTAAATTTTTATAAAAAATGCTGATAGAATAGCCAATTGTTTATTGTTCCATGAATTGATGCGGATTGACTTTGCTTTATAGGTGCAGAGTAAAGTAAAATTGCCCAGCATTGCATGCCGATTTAGGCTCGATTGTACGAGAAACTCAATGACCCATTTTATTTTCGTGACTGGTGGTGTGGTTTCATCACTAGGTAAAGGTATTTCAGCTGCTTCAGTTGCTGCACTTTTAGAAGCTCGTGGTTTAAAAGTGACCATGGTGAAAATGGATCCATATATTAATGTCGATCCAGGCACGATGAGCCCATTCCAACATGGTGAAGTTTTTGTCACAGAGGATGGTGCTGAAACTGACCTAGATTTGGGTTATTACGAGCGTTTCTTGCGTCGCGCAAAAATGACCAAGCTCAACAACTTCACTTCTGGTCGTGTTTACCAGGATGTACTGAACAAAGAGCGTCGTGGTGACTATCTTGGTGGTACTGTTCAGGTTATTCCACACATCACAGACAATATTAAAGAACGTGTACTACGTGCCGGCGAAGGTTACGACGTTGCGATCGTTGAAATTGGCGGAACAGTAGGTGATATCGAATCTCTGCCTTTTATGGAGTCTGTCCGCCAACTTTTAGTTGAATTGGGCCACAAGCGTTCAATGCTCATGCATTTAACCTTGTTACCATATATTAAGTCTGCTGCTGAACTCAAAACCAAGCCAACTCAACACTCAGTCAAAGAGTTATTGTCGATTGGTATTCAGCCAGACATTCTGATTTGCCGTACCGAGCATGATGTTGATGCTGATACCACCCGCAAGATTGCACTCTTTACCAACGTAGAAGCACGTGCAGTTGTGGTTTGTAAAGATGCCAAAACCATTTATCAAATTCCACGTACATTCTATGAACAGGATGTCGATGACTTTATCTGTGAGCGTTTTGGTTATACGGATTTGCCAGAAGCGGATCTAACCGATTGGGATAATGTGGTTGAAGCGTTGCTGAATCCTGAATTTACCGTTCGTGTCGCAATGGTGGGTAAATATGTTGAGCTTCCAGATGCCTATAAATCTGTCAATGAAGCTTTATTACACGCCGGCATTAAAAACCGTGTAAAAGTCCAGATTGATTATGTCGATGCAGAGCGTTTGGAATCTGAAGATGTGAATCAGGTTCTCGCTGAAGCAGATGCGATTCTAGTTCCAGGTGGATTCGGTGAGCGTGGCACTGAAGGTAAGATGACTGCAATTCGCTATGCTCGCGAAAATAAAATTCCATTCTTTGGTATTTGTTTGGGGATGCAGCTTGCTGTAATCGAATACGCACGCAATGTTGCGGGCATGCCAGAAGCCACTTCAACTGAATTCAATCGCTCTACAAAATTCCCATTGATTGGTTTGATTACTGAATGGTTAGATGAGCGCGGTGAATTACAGCATCGTAGTGTTGATTCAGATTTGGGTGGAACCATGCGTTTAGGTGCACAAAAATCAGAATTGGTTGTAGGCACCAAGATTCGGGAAATTTATGGTGCAGCAGAAATTACCGAACGTCATCGCCATCGTTATGAAATGAACGATCGCTTTATTGCACCAATTGAACAAGCAGGAATGAAAATCTCGGGTTATTCAACTGCACAACATTTGGTAGAAACGGTTGAGATTGCTGATCATCCTTGGTTTATCGCGGTACAATTCCACCCGGAATTCACCAGTTCGCCACGTGAAGGTCATCCGTTGTTTGCCAGCTTTATTGCGGCAGCTAAACAGCAGCATCAGAAGTAATTAAAAAACTAGGGATAAACTAGGAAAGTTTAAATGTCACAATTAAAACCACAAGAAATTGTACGTTTAGGCGATATACAAATGGCAAATCATTTGCCATTTGTACTATTCGGCGGCATGAACGTATTGGAGTCGAAAGACTTAGCTTTTGAAATCGCAGAAACTTATGTGGAGATCTGTAAGCGTTTAGAGATCCCGTATGTATTCAAGGCAAGTTTTGATAAAGCCAATCGTTCAAGCCTGTATTCTTTCCGGGGTCCAGGTCTGGAAAAAGGCATCGAGTGGTTAGCTGACATTAAAAAACATTTTAATGTGCCGATCATCACGGATGTACACGAGCCGTATCAGGCAGCACCCGTGGCTGAAGTTGCCGATATTATCCAGTTACCAGCGTTTTTAAGTCGTCAGACCGATCTGGTTGAAGCGATGGCGAAAACTGATGCGATCATCAATATCAAGAAAGCCCAATTCCTTGCACCCCATGAAATGCGCCATATTCTGAACAAATGTTTAGAAGCGGGTAATGATAAGCTGATTTTGTGTGAGCGTGGTTCAGCATTCGGTTATAACAACCTGGTCGTTGATATGTTGGGTTTCGATATCATGAAGGAAATGAATGTTCCGGTATTCTTTGATGTCACCCATTCACTACAGACACCGGGTGGCCGTGCGGATTCAGCGGGCGGTCGTCGTGCGCAAATCACGACTTTGGCGCGTGCGGGTATGGCGACTGGCTTGGCTGGTTTATTCCTAGAAGCGCATCCCGATCCAGATCAGGCAAAGTGTGATGGTCCATGTGCTTTACGTTTATCGCAGCTTGAGCCATTCTTGGCACAATTAAAAGAATTGGATACTTTAGTTAAAGGATTCAAAAAGTTAGATACTCATTGATACGAGTTTTCGTATCTTGTTATTCATTCAACTGAGGAATTGTTCATGAGCCAAATCGTTGACATTCGTGCACGTGAAATTTTGGACTCTCGTGGTAACCCAACCATCGAAGCAGATGTAATCTTGGAATCTGGTGTTGTTGGCCGTGCATGTGCACCATCTGGTGCTTCAACTGGTTCTCGTGAAGCTTTAGAACTTCGTGACGGTGACAAATCACGTTACTTAGGTAAAGGCGTTCGCACTGCGGTACAAAACGTCAATAGCCAAATCCATGAGTTGCTTGTGGGTCAAAATGTTTTTGAACAAAAAGCACTTGACGACAAAATGATCGCACTTGATGGTACTGAAAACAAAGCGAAGTTGGGTGCAAATGCAACTTTGGCCGTGTCTTTGGCTGCTGCACGCGCTGCTGCGACTGAACAAAAACTTCCTCTATTCCAGTACATCGCCAACTTGCGTGGTCAACAGACTTTGTCTATGCCAGTACCGATGATGAACATCTTGAATGGTGGTTCACATGCGGACAACAACGTTGATATTCAAGAGTTTATGATTGAGCCAGTTGGCTTCACTTCATTCTCTGAAGCGTTACGTGCGGGTGCTGAAATTTTCCACTCACTAAAATCTGTACTTAACCAAAAAGGTTTAAACACTGCAGTAGGTGATGAAGGTGGTTTTGCGCCAAACCTTCGCTCTAACGAAGAAGCGATCACTGTGATTCTTCAAGCTATTGAACAGACTGGCTATAAAGCAGGTTCTGACATCATGCTTGCACTTGACTGCGCATCTTCAGAATTTTACAAAAATGGTCAGTACATTCTGGAAGGTGAAGGCAACAAAGCATTTACCAGCAACCAGTTTGCCGACTACCTTGCAGGTCTGGTAAAACAATATCCAATCATTTCGATTGAAGATGGTCTAGATGAGTCTGATTGGGAAGGTTGGTCTTACCTAACTTCAATCTTAGGCGACAAAATCCAGTTGGTGGGTGACGATTTATTCGTAACCAATCCTAAGATTTTGCAACGTGGTATTGATGAGAAAGTGGCCAACTCTATTCTGATCAAATACAACCAGATCGGTACTTTGACTGAGACTTTGGATGCAATCTATCTTGCCAAAGCAAATGGTTACACCACTGTCATTTCTCACCGTTCTGGTGAAACTGAAGATTCAACGATTGCGGATCTTGCAGTAGGTACAGCAGCAGGTCAAATCAAAACGGGTTCACTTTGCCGTTCAGACCGTGTATCGAAGTATAACCAATTGCTTCGTATTGAAGAGTTGACCAAAGCGGTTTACCGTGGTCGCGCTGAATTCAAAGGTTTGAATTAATCTTTGTTATTTATGAAAGAAGTTTTTCGATCAACTTCGAGTAAAGCAGTACTGATCCTTGCTATCGTTTTGATAGCAGGGTTTCAGTATTTGTTCTGGTTTGGTGAGGGTGGCTATCACGATCACCAAGCACTTACTCAACAGATTCAACAGCAAGTTGAAGTAAATAAAGAATTAAAAGAACGTAACCGTATTCTGGCGGCCGAAGTGTATGACTTGAAAAATGGCATTGAAGCCATTGAAGAACACGCACGTTTAGACCTCGGTCTGATCAAGCCTCATGAAACATTTATTCAAATGAGTACCATTAGTACCCATTACAAACCGATTTATATCAATCCAAACGCAAAAGTAGATTTAACCACCAATGAAACACCTGCAGACCCTCGAATCCCTTAAGTTATGGGCGATTGTTCCCGCTGCAGGTTCTGGTAGTCGGTTTTCTAAAACTGAATTAAAACAATATCAAATCATTGAAGAAAAAACTGTTCTTGAGCATACAATCCAGCGTTTAAATGATTTACCTCTCACGGGTTATGTGCTGGCGATTGGTGCACAGGATGATATTGCACAGAAATTGCCTTTTCGAGCATTTGAAAAAGCCCATTTTTGTCAGGGTGGTGCTGAACGTGTGAACTCTGTACTTAATGCGTTGAACTATCTGTCACAAATCGCCCATCCTGAAGATTGGGTGTTGGTTCATGATGCTGCCCGTCCATGTGTGGCTGTAGAGAACCTTCTGGCTTTACTTGAGTATGCTGTAACCCATAAAACTAGTGCAATTCTTGCGATTCCAGTGCGAGATACGCTGAAATATGTAGATCAGGCACAAAAGATTGAGAAAACGGTCAGTCGTGAGCAGCTCTGGCAGGCGCAAACACCGCAAATTGCGCAGTTAGGGGTATTAAAGCATGCCATAGCGCAGGCTTTGCAGGATCAAGTGATGATTACGGATGAAGCGAGTGCGCTCGAGTATATTGGTGAGGCGGTACATGTTGTGACTGGACGTTCGGATAATATTAAGATTACTTATCCTGAAGATCTGGAACTAGCAAGATTAATTTTGCAATCTCAACAAAAATCAGTGTGAAGGTTATATATTTTACGGTACTTCTAGAAAATAAAAATGCCGATATGTGATGTGTCAATCATATAAACGATACAGGCCAGTAAAGCGTTCGCAACCTTCTTGCTGCGTTGTGATTTTTAATAAAGCTTTTTGATAATCAAACTGATAGCTGCAATTGTGCTCATTATCAGTAATATGTTGTTTTTGTTCAGGTGTGGTATAGGCCAAAAAAGGATAAATCTGGCGTTCTGTACGATTATTCGGATTTCGGTAAGCAATCCCTTCAATTTTAATTCGGTCTTTACTGAGTTGATGAATTTTAAAATGCACGGGTTGTGTTGCTATTTTCCCATTTTCAAACTTAATGTAATGTTGGGTTAAGCTTTGCTTCATTGAAGTATAGAGATCTAAATCAAAGAAACGCTGTTCGAACTGTTGTTCTACACAGTTTTTATTTTTGCATTCGGTAAGACGTTGTAGCCACAACTGTTGTGTGTCCTGTAATAATTGCATCGGTGCATCACTGATCAGGTATGCACTGAGGGTCTTATCGTTCAGTTCGTTACGTTGTTGATCAAAGTGTGTGGAACATATTTTTTTGATCCCTGCAGAAAGCTGGTCGTGATGACAGGCAATGATACGATCCGCATGAGCCGCTGAAGTGATCAGACCACTTGCTAGTAGTAATAATTTCAAAATGTTACCATGATGAAGTTCTGTATTTGATCGCATGATCACTTATACTTTCACTGATATAACGCTGCTGTAACTATAGCGAAAGTGAAAGCGTGAATACAACATTTTGCAAGTTTATTTCTAAAGATCTGGAGGCGGCAAATGATGCTACAAATGCGTATTGGTCAGGGAATGGATGTGCATGCCTTTGAACAGGGCAAGTTTGTCACATTGGCGGGAGTGCAGATTCCACATACCCATGGCTTAAAGGCTCATTCGGATGGAGATGTGGTGCTACATGCCTTATGTGATGCCTTGTTAGGAGCATTAGCCTTAGGGGATATTGGACAACATTTTCCGGATACAGATCCCGAATTTAAAGGCGCAGACAGCAGAGTACTATTAAAAAAGGTGTATCAACTGGTTTTGGATCGGGGCTATGTACTCAATAATGCGGATATCACCGTTGCCTGTGAGCGACCTAAGCTGGCGAAATATAATTTACAGATGCGTCAAAGCATCGCAGATGTGTTGGACGTCGATGTAACGCAAATCAGTATTAAAGCCACGACCACCGAAAAATTAGGTTTTACCGGCCGTCAGGAAGGTATTTTAGCAACAGCAACGGTACTCATTAGTCATCAAGCAAAATGATGCTCAGTGACTAAAGCTTGTTGTAACTCTAGTGTGGCTTTACGCCCCTGGAGTTGCATGCTGACAGCATGAATCAAGCCAGTCCAGGTATCGTTAGGTTCCCAGATTTTATGCAGATGGTCTTGAGCAGTCGCCATATCCATATTCATGTAGTACAGGCGATACAAATAGATCAGGCTGCTGCATTGCTGATTGTTACCACAGTGTAGCCAGACAGTTTGTTGCTGTACTAAATGATCAAGCAGTTCCAAGACTAAAATAGCTTGATCAGCAGAAGGGCGCTCAAGATTTAGCGGGATATGAATATAGTTTAAATCGATTTCTAAGCAGATCTGATCTTCATGTGCAAGGCTGGTTGGGGCATTACTCAATGCAAGGTTAATAATGGTAGAACAGCCATATTCCTTGATAAGCTGCAGCTGTTCGGCAGAAGGTTGTCCTGAACAAAATAAATGTTCATGGACATAATCAAAGTGCGGAATCTGGCTTAAGGTATATTCAAGGTCAGTCATGGCTGGTTCCTTTGGGTAATTAAAAAACGCCATCTAAAAGATGGCGTTTTCTTGATTAACGGTTTGGTAACACGTCTTTTAGTGCTTCATGCATTTCGAGCAGGGTCTGTTCTGTAGTTTCCCAGTCGATACAGCCATCTGTCACTGATTTGCCATATTCAAGATCGCATAGATTTGCGGGAATATCCTGACGTCCACCTTTCAAATGACTTTCTACCATCAAACCTACAATTGATTTGTTACCCTCTAGAATCTGTTGCGTTACATTACGTAACACTAGAGGTTGTAAGAATGGGTCTTTGTTGGAATTGGCATGGCTTGCATCAATCATGATCTTGTTGCTGACTTTTGCTTTGGCTAATGCATTTTCAGCTTCGGCAACAGAGCCAGCATCATAGTTTGGTTTACCATTACCGCCACGTAATACAACGTGCGCGTATGGGTTACCTTTGGTACGAATCACAGAAACTTGACCATCTTCATTTAGACCTAAGAAGCTATGACCATGTTTCACCGATTGCATCGCATTGGTTGCAACAGTCAGTCCACCATCTGTACCATTTTTGAAACCTACCGGAGATGAAAGACCAGAGGACATTTCACGGTGGGTCTGGCTTTCAGTGGTACGTGCACCAATGGCTGACCAAGAGATAAGGTCTTGATAATACTGTGGTGAGTTCGGATCAAGGGCTTCCGTTGCACATGGTAGACCTTTTTCATTGAGTTCAAGCAATAGCTTACGGCCAATACGCAGACCTTTTTCGATATTGAATGAGTCATTCATATCTGGGTCATTGATTAGACCTTTCCAACCCACTGTTGTACGTGGTTTTTCGAAATAAACACGCATCACGATATAAAGAGAATCTTTGACTTTTTCACTCAGTACTTTAAGACGATCTGCATATTCATGTGCGGCAGTGGTGTCATGAATCGAGCATGGACCAATCACCACAAACAAACGTTTATCCTTGCCATCAAGAATATTGCGAATGGTTTCACGGCCTTTCAATACGGTTTGATAAGCGGTTTCAGTCAAAGGTAGTTCAGCTTTCAGTTGTGCTGGTGTTACAAGGGGCTGAATGCTTTGTACATTCACATCATCGATATCAGATTGTGTAATTGGCTTTGACTGTAGTGTATTCATTGCTGTCACTGGATTGATCATACAAAAGTTGTTCTATTTACCTGAATATACCACGAATTAATCATCGAGTTACTATACAAAAGCGTAATAAAGCGTTGAAAAGAACCAATGAATCCGTGGCATAGATTAAACAATGGATGATTTTTCTACAGTTACGACCATAGCCGTTTGTGGTTTCTGGACGGGTTTCGCTTTTACCGGATTGAGCATGAAATTGACACCTAGAGCGAACAGAGTAATACCCAGAATTTTACGAATCATTCGTTCAGGTAAATGTGAGCTGATGAGTGTGCCGATCACAATGGCAGGGATCGAGCCAGCCAATAACCAGCCGAGCAGATGAAAATCGACATTACCCGAACTCATGTGACCCAAACCTGCAACCAGTGTTAGCAAGACGGCATGAACCACGTCAGAACCAATGATGCGGATCATCGGCAGATTCGGGAACATCAGAATCAGCGCCATGATACCAAAAGCACCGGCACCGACTGAAGACAGGGTGACGAATACGCCCAGAACTATACCCATGATCAGGATATAAAAGCGTTTGGCCTTGATGGCTTCAGGTTGCAGTTCTGTCGTGGTTGACACATCCAGTTTGCGAAAACGGTTAAAGAATCGTTCAATTTGGCTGCGGAAAATAATTGAAACCCCTGTGAGGGTGAGCATGAATCCTAAAACCATGGTGAGCACAGCTTTGTAATGAGTCGACTGGCTTAAATAGTTTTCCAATACCCAATGCGTTGCAAATGAGGCAGGAATACTTCCCAGTGCTAGCCAGATGACAATCGGCCATACAATATTCAGTTTGCGGGCATGGACTACAGAGCCACAGAATTTAGAGATTGAGGCATACAATAAATCTGTACCAATCGCGATGTGTGGTTCGATCTTAAACAGGCTAATCAAGATGGGTGTCATGAGCGAACCACCACCAACCCCGGTAATCCCTACACAAAAACCAACCAATACGCCTGCTAAGATAAATTCGATAGGACCAAACATGAAACAATGCCAAATATCAGGAAACGAGCATATCTTATGACTTTTATAACTTAGTGGTTGTGATGATTATTGAATTGCTTATCTCAAAAACTGATTTAGACGCGTAAATTCACAGGTGAAAAGTGGAACTTAGTACATAAATAGAAAGAATTGGATGGCTTTAGAATAAAAACCGTATGAGCACAGATTTACAGAGTCATTGTGCTAAAATTGAAAAAACCACCAATGAGGAAAAAATTTTGCAAAATCGAAAACTTAAAATTGGCATAGTGGTCGGAGAAGTTTCTGGAGATACTTTGGGCGCACAACTGATTCGTCGTTTTCGTGAGCAGGGCATTGATGCTGAATTTGAGGGGATTGGTGGCCCACAAATGATCGCAGAAGGATTTAACAGTTATTATCCCATGGATGTTTTATCAGTCATGGGGATTGTTGAAGTTCTTAAAGATCTGAAAAAATTATTTGCAGTACGAGATGGCTTGGTACAGCGTTGGTCTGAACAGCCAGTGGATGTATTTATTGGGATTGACGCGCCCGATTTTAATTTACGTTTATCTAAAAGCCTGAAGCAAAAACAGTTACCGATCAAAACCGTACAATATGTCAGTCCTTCGGTTTGGGCATGGCGGCAGGGTCGTGTGCATGGCATTAAACAAAGTGTAGACTTGGTGCTTTGCTTGTTTCCATTTGAAAAAGCATTTTATGAGCGCTATCAGGTCGCAGCCGCTTTTGTTGGGCATCCTTTGGCTAACCAGTTGCCTCTAGATAACCCGATGCAACAGGCACGGCAGCAATTAAATCTTGATCCGCAAAAACAGTATATTGCTTTACTGCCGGGAAGTCGTCGGGGAGAGGTAGAACGTTTGGCACCGCTGGTATTTTCTGCTGCACAGCAGTTACACACGAAATACCCACAGATTGAGTTCTTGGTTCCAGCGATTAATGAAGCCCGTAAGCAGCAGATCACACAAATTCTCATGAATTATCCAGCTGATTTTACCCACCAGGTCAAGGTCATGGACAATACAGGAACCGAATCAAAAATTGGACGTCTGGTTATGGGGGCAAGTAATATCATTGCTTTGGCTTCTGGAACGGCAACGCTGGAAGCCATGTTGTTACATCGCCCCATGGTGACTTTCTATAAACTGAATTGGCTGACTTACCGCATTGCACGTTTATTGGTGAAAATCCCTTATTATTCTTTACCTAATATCATTGCTGGTAAGAAAATTATTGAGGAATTAATTCAACAGGATGCTACTCCAGAACGCTTGGCTGCTGAGCTGGAAAGACTGATGGATATAGAAATTGCCCAAATTCAGGTGATGCAACATATTAGTATGCATAAACGCTTGCTTTCAGATAATACAGAAGATCCTGTTCAAGCGATTACGCAGCTTCTGGTATAACAACGATAGCCGGATTCCTGCAAAGGCAAGAATCTGGCTTTGATTGAGTTTCCAATGAGTTGAAAGGTTTAACTTCTTAAAATAATTTCATAACCTGAATATTTACGGATATTGATGACGCCCGTATCCAGTATTAAATACTGGCCTTTAATCCCTTGTAGGACACCCCGGATTTTTGCGGTTTTATCCAGATTGTGAGAGTTGATCTTGGCTGGGTATTGAGCCACAGGATAAACAAATTCGTTCACCAGTTCCTGATCCAAAAATTCGAGTGTTTCATTAAACTCAAGATGTTGATTGAATTCTTCTCGAATGGCCTGAATTTTTGGTGCGAATTCTTCGAGTAATTCATCCCGTGTTTTGACCAGATCAAGTGGTTCAGCTTCACCTTTAAGTAGTTTTCGCCAATCTGTTTTGTCAGCTACCTGAGTACCAAATAAGGTTTCAAGATGGCCAGACAGACGGCGGGAACCGACTTTTAAAATCGGTAAGGCCTGGGTAGCACCCTGATCCAACCAGCGCGTTGGCATATGGCTGATGCGGGTAATGCCCACTTTTAAGGCGCTCGAATTTGCGAGATACACAATATGCGGCTGAAAACACACTTCATGGGCGAAATCATTTTCCCGGCAGGTGCCTAAATGATAATGGCAGGTTTCCGGCTTCATAATACAAAGATCACAGGATGCTTTTGTTTTAAAGCATTTAAAACAGTGTCCTTGTGAAAAAGACTTACTGGTTTTTGCACCGCAGGAAACACAAAAAATTTTACCGGTCCATTCAATTTCCAATTCTTCACCCAAGGTAAAAGGAAGGTTAATTTCTGAACGGTCCAGAATAAATTTGTATTCAACATTTGCCTTACGAGTCTGTTGATCAGTTACACTAAGGTCTTTAAGACCTGCATGCATTTTATGGCAAATGCCCTGTAGTTCCATACGTGAATACTCTCTTCATATCAAAAGGATGCAGTTATGGCTGAATTGAATGTCATTACTTCAATGTTAGACGATTTATCAAAAGAACAGCCGATTCAAACTGCATTATGTATAGGCCAGAATTTAGCTCAGGATGACCTAAACTCGACGATACAATGGAATTATTTTAACGTAACTGATTTTTTAAATCTGCCTTTTACACAGCGTTATGATCTGGCATTTGTGCTCTTTTATACAACAGATACGCGCGAGTTGATGGATATACATAAATCACAACTATTAGTGAAGTTGCGTGACTTAATGGCGAAACGTATTGTTGTGGTAAGCAGCTTGCAGGATGAAAAGCTTCTGCGTGCGCTGGGTTTTACCCAGCTGATTGATAAAACTGCCCATGACAGCGATTTTGCTTTGTGGCAATTTAATATTCTGACTTATAAGCATGTACCTGACTGGTTTAACTCAAAATTCTGGGCAAATCCGGAAAATTGGGATAAATATCGCTGGTAATTTTTAAATATGGGTTCAAACGAAGTATTAAAGGAAACTTACAGGTTTTAAGGCAAAGGTACAACTTCAATTAAGTTCATTTTCTGATTTTTAAAGGACAAAAAATAAAAGGGCAGAAGCCCTTTTATTTTAAGAATCAACTTCTAACCGTAAGATTAGAAATTATATTCCATACCGATACCGAATACAGTTTTGTCTTCATCAACTGCCCAGTCACGGCTTTGCTGAGCAACTACACCATACATACGTGCTTGTTTGTTGAAGTAGTAGTCAACGCCTAGACCGTATTGATCGATAGTGTTGTCGAACGAAACCGCGGAAGCATTTGTATAAGTTGTATTTGCATTTGCATATTCAGCTTTTACAACCCATGGTGTTGAACCAACTTTATAAGCTGCAGTGATGGTATATGCATCTTCTTGTAGATTTTTATAACCTGTTACATCGTCAGTTGGTTCAGCAGTTTGCCATAAACCACCTAAAGTCAAACCATTGATACCTACTTTAGAGAAGTCATAAGCAGCAGTTATACGAAAAGCATCGCTAGCTACATCTTTAAGCGCGACATCAGCTGTTGTACCTGCCGCGTTATATTTACCCTTAACTGCAGAGTTACCAGCAACACCTAAAGACAGACCTAGGTCTTTGTTATCATAAAGGATAGACGCTGAAATAGCATCGCCGAAACCATCGCGTTTGCCAGCATCACCTTTAGTTGCGCCAGCAGTTGTAGATTCACCTTGTTGAGCTTGGATATTGAATTGAACACCACCAAGCAATTTCTTGTCGGATTCAAAACCGATTACATTGTCAAGACGATCTTCACCATACATCATGTTAGTGATGTCAAGTTGGTTATGATCGTTAAAGATGTCTTGTCCATTACCAGCAGCAGTTTTGAAATAAGAGTCATAATAACCTGCTTTCAGGGTACCTAGACCAGCCCATTTTAAACCCAAGAAACGGTTACGTTGTTTCCAGTCAGCGCTACCGCCATCTGTACCAACTTCCCATTCCATTTGGTAAACAGCAGCAAGTTTCTCTGTTAACTTCTCTTCACCTTTTACACCAAGACGTGAAGCATTTGAGTTAAGTTCAGTAACGTCGCTTTTGCCATCAAATTTGTTGTTATCAACTTGGTCCAAAGTAACATTTAGTTTACCGTACACAGTTGGTGCCGCTTGTGCTGCACTCATACCCACTGTTGCAACTGCAGCTGCGAGAAGCAATTTTTTCATTGAGATTTCTCCAAAACACTTTTTAAAATGGCATTTGCCTTGCTCATGCTTTTTATAGTGTGCTTTTGTACAAAACGTTACATAAGCTCACCAACTTGCTATGCAGTATCTGCAAACTTTGTGACAGAGACGTGAAAAAAGTATGACAGTTTGATGACACGTAATAAATTGTAATAAGAATGATTGGAGGTTCTTAAGTTTTTGAATTTATTATTAATAAAATAAAAAAAAGGAGCCAAAGCTCCTTTTTTTTAAATTAATGATTGTTATAGGGCGGCTTTAATTTTTTCAGCAAGTTGCTTGATGCGATCTTGATCACCCATTTGCGCAGCATGCTTACCAAGTTCATGTACTGAGCTTGGAATTAAATGGAAATGTACATGTGGCACAGTTTGACCGGCACTTGAACCAGAGAGTTGCATCAGCACAATGCCTTGCGCATCTAAGGCTGTTTCAATGGCTTGCGCAATTCGTTGTACGATTTGAATGGTATAAGCTGCTGCCTCTGCGGGTAGGTCGAGCAAAGTCATGGCTGGCGTTTTAGGGATGATCAGGGTATGCCCATCTGCTTGTGGCATAATATCCATGAATGCAAGAACCTGCTCATCTTCATATACTTTGATTGCAGGGAGTTCACCGCGAATAATTCTTGCAAAAATGTTTTGATCATCGTATGCCATTATTAATTCCTAGAAAGTTGGATTACTTACAGTTCAATTCTTTCTGACGTGCTTTGATTTCGTCAAGACGTCGTTGCTCTTTCTCGGTAAATTTTGGCTTACTGGTATAACAGTTTTCATTGCCAAACTTTGCTTTCGCTTCAGGATCTTTAAAACAGAAACCTTTAGAGGCGTAGATGATATTGTAATCATCTTTGAGCTTTTGACATTCTTGCTCCGGCGTTGCGGCTTGGCTAAGAAATGCCGTTATGCTAGCTAAACTGGCAATCATCGCAACAGCAAATTTATTCATGAGACCATCCTCTACATATCTCAGTACACATCTGCACACTTTAAGTATTAGGTGGAATGATTCAATTTTCAATGGCGAATCATTACTCCAATGTAATTTTACTCCAAGATTCATACATTTTGATGGCAGTAGAAAAATCCCCCGGTTCTTCGGCGAGAGAATTGGCAGCCTGAATAAGACTGTGTGTTAATCCGATCACAGGTGCAGAAAGTTTGGCTTCACGCACTAGGTCTTGGGCAATTCCTGTATCTTTCGCCAGTAAAGAAAGTGCAAATGTAAGGGGGAATTGTCGGTTCAGTACGCGCTGCGGAAAGACACTTTCGGTCACGGCACTTTTACCACTCGAGGCATTAATACACTCTAATGCGGCGTTTAAACTGACGCCATGGGCTTTTAAGGTAGTGAAACCTTCTGCAACAGCGCACAAATTTACCGCCATCAGCATATTGTTCACAGCCTTGACAGCAAATCCAGCGCCAGATTCACCCACATGTTGAATGAGCTTGCCCATTGCCTGCATTGCGGGTAAAGCACGTTCGAATGCTGCCGCATTACCACCCACCATAAAGGTCAATGTGGCATTTTCTGCACCAATTGTTTGTCCGCTGACCGGTGCATCAAGGAAATCCACTTGTTGTTGGGTTTTGAGAAGTAAAGTGAGTTTCCTGGCTGATTCAGGAATGCCACTGGTGCAGTCCACCCAGATTGAGCCAGCTTTTAAGGTTAAAGGCGTGATTAATGCTTCAACATCCTGACTCGTCGGTAAGCAGGAAAAGATCACATCGGCTTGAACGGCCTGTTCGAGTGGTACAGCCTGGGTAGGGTATTCAGCTGCATGTTGTTCAGCTTTGGCAAAGTTACGGTTCCAGACATAGACCTGTTTAAAATGTTTAGGTAAATGTGCCGCCATACGATAGCCCATGGCACCTAAACCAATAAATGCGACAGATTGGATCATGTCTGGTCCCTCACAGTAATAAAAAGTTAAGTAATTCTTTGGAATGCTGGGATAAATTTAAATCCCAGCATTTTAAATAAAACTGGTGCTATTAGATTAAATAAAACATTTAACTTTTTGACCAATAGAAATCAACCAAATAATATCCACCTATATCGAATCTTTTCTATTTTATATAAATGCATTCATTACATTCATCCCTAGTGGGCGCTGGTAACTGGTTTGAGTAACTCTTATACTGATAGCGCGTAGATTGAGCAGATTCGGTAATTTGAATTTCTATACGCCACGATGTTGTTTACAGTCTAGACGATATTTTTATATTTTACCTTGACCTGCAATACATCCGGCGCTCAAAATGTTGGCAGTTTTTATATCAGCAGTCCTACAGACTGAATCAGAGTAGTAGACATGAGCCAACAAGACGATTTTGATTATCAACTCGATACCTTAGCTATCCGTACCGGCCATACCCGCAGTTTTGAAGGTGAGCATGGAGAACCTATCTTCCTGACATCTTCCTTTGTGTATGCCAATGCGGCGGAAGCTGCAGCCAAGTTTTCTGGTCAGGTTCCTGGCAACATCTACTCGCGTTTTACTAATCCAACTGTAGCCATGTTCGAAAAACGTCTTGCTGCACTTGAAGGTGCAGAGCGAGCCGTTGCAACCAGTTCCGGGATGGCGGCGATTCTTGCAGTGGCTATGGCTTATTTAAAAGCTGGTGACCATGTCATTTGCTCACGTGCGGTATTTGGTTCGACAGTTTCTTTATTTGAAAAATATATTGCCAAATTTGGCGTCGCAGTTGATTTTGTTGATTTAACCGATGTTGAGGCATGGAAACAAGCGGTTCGTCCAGAGACCAAATTACTCTTTGTTGAGTCTCCATCGAATCCGCTAGCGGAAATTGCGGATATTCAGGCCTTAGCTGATGTCGCTCATGCCAACGGTGCTTTGCTGGCAATTGACAACAGTTTCTGTACACCTATTTTGCAGCAACCTCTAAAATTTGGTGCGGATTTAGTGATTTACTCGGCAACTAAATATTTAGATGGCCAAGGTCGGGCTTTGGGTGGTGCCGTTGTCGGCAAACATCAGTTACTTGAAGAAGTCTTTGGTATGGTGCGTACTTTGGGACCTTCAATGAGTCCATTCAATGCCTGGGTATTCTTAAAAGGTCTGGAAACCTTGAAGCTTCGCATGAAAGCCCACTCTGAAAGCGCACAAAAATTAGCAGAATGGTTAAGTCAGCATGATAAGGTGGAAAAAGTTTATTATGCTGGTTTGCCAACTCATATTGGTCATGAACTAGCGGCAAAACAACAAAATGGCTTTGGTGGGATCGTTTCTTTTGAGGTGAAAGGTGGTCGTGAAGGGGCTTGGACCGTGATTGATCATACTCAATTTATTTCGATTACTGGTAACTTGGGTGATGTGAAATCAACCATTACTCATCCGGCGACCACAACCCATGGCAAACTTTCCGCTGAGGCGAAAGAAGCAGCCGGTATTCGTGAAGGCTTAATCCGTGTTTCGGTCGGCCTTGAAGATATTGACGATATTATCCGCGATTTATCTCGTGGTTTAGCATTAATCTGATTGGATCATTTTGTTCGGAGAAAATTATGAACATTAATATGTTGATGCAACAAGCTCAGCGCATGCAAAAAGAAATGGAAAGCAACGTTAAAAAAGCCAAAGAAGAGCTTGCGCAAACGGAAGTTCAGGCTGAAGCCGGTGGTGGTCTGGTTAAAGTGACCATGACCTGCCGTTATGTGGTGAAGCGTATTGAAATCAATCCTGAACTTTTACAGGATGAACCAGACATGATTGAGGATCTGATTGCTGCAGCGATCAATGATGCTTCGCGTCAGGTTGAGCTTATTGCAGATGAAAAAATGAAAGCTGCCAATAGCGGTATGGGCTTGCCACCTGGTTTAGCTGGTTTATTCTAAGGATAACGTAACGTGTTTAGTGATCGTTTTGATCAACTTGTACAAGCACTGCGTATTTTGCCAAGCGTTGGGCCTAAATCGGCACAACGCATGGCATTGCATTTACTGATGAAAAACCGTGAAGGTGCAGTAGGGCTAGCACAGGCTTTAAATGAAGCGACATCGTATATTCATGAGTGTTCGATTTGCCATTCTTTGACCGAACATGAGATTTGCGACATTTGTGCATCACCCGAACGTGATGATCAGCTGTTATGTGTGGTTGAATCACCCGCAGATGTAATGGCGATTGAGCAGAGTGGCAGCTTTAAAGGTAAATATCACGTTCTTGGTGGACATCTTTCACCACTTGATGGAATTGGACCAGAAGAAATTGGTATTCCTTATCTGATTCAGCGATTGGCGCAAGGCAATATCCGAGAGGTAATCTTGGCAACCAATGCCACGGTTGAGGGGCAAGCAACAGCACATTATCTAGTGGAAGCAACCAAGCATTTGGCAGTCCACATGACCCGAATTGCACAGGGTGTTCCGCAAGGGGGAGAACTGGAATATGTCGATAGTCATACGCTCAGCCAGGCTGTACACAACCGAATGCGCATGAAATAAGCATTCGGTTAGCCTTTATTTTAATTTTTAAAAATTGAACATATATTCAAAAAATAGTTTTCTTAGTCTATGAATTTATTAGAAAAATAAACCATTGAGATCTTTTATTTGCACAAAAATGGTGCTTGTGCGAGATTGGAAGTCATTTTTATTTAAATTGAAGTCTTTCGAATCAATCCTAATTTCTGAATGAAATAAATAATAAATCAATCACTTAAATCATTGTCGAGTTTTGATTAAATGAGATTTTTTATTTTCTTAACAATCTCCTAGATCGACAGTTGTGATAGATAAACTAGAAATAAATTAGAGTTAAATGTTATAACTACTTCATCCAAGGGGGCGTTTTTCCTCGTTTTTGATTTGCACCGTTATGTTTAGATTTGTCCAACACCAGAGTGACCTTGCCGACGTATTGTCTTTGATGGATCAATACCCGATTTATGGTCTTGATACCGAATTTATTAAGGTGGATACCTTATGGCCAAAACTCGGGGTTTTTCAAATTAATATTGCGGAACAGATTTTCTTACTTGATGGAACCACACTCGATTTAACTGAACTCTGGGATAAAATTTTTCAGGCCAAACTGAATATTTTCCATGCTTGTGGTGAGGATATTGATCTCATCTATCATTATGCACAAAAAAAACAACTCGATAATGTGTTTGATACCCAAGTGGGTCTGTCTTTTTTAGGGCATGGCCTGCAGATCAGTTATCAAAATGCGCTGAAACTGTTTTTAGATATTGAAATTGATAAAGACCAGACCCGTTCAGATTGGCTGGCGCGGCCTTTAACTGCACAACAGCTCAGTTATGCTGCGAATGATGTATTTTATCTGATGAAACTCGCGGATAAGATCAAACAGGATTTAATCTCCAAACAGCTGTATGACTTTGTATTGGAAGATTGCACGAATTTGACTCGTGAAATTGCCAGTGAAACTCCATTAAAAGATTTATATTTAGATGTGGGGAATTATCGACATTCTCGTCGTCAATTGATGCAATTGCAACAGTTGAGTGTCTGGCGCGAGCAGATGGTTAAAGCCTTGAATCAGCCGCGCAGCTTTATTCTGAAAAACTCGACCATGATTGATTTGGTGGAAAAAAATCCGCGTAATCAGTTTCAATTATCGCAAGTCAAAGATATTCGTCCGAATATTATCCGTGAACATGGCAAAACTATTCTGGATCTGTTGAAATTTTTACCTGACGCTGAATATTGGCCATTGCGTATGGCACGGCCGATCCGTCATTCTTCTCAGGATGTGGGCAGTAAAGTCAATCTGCTATTACAACAGGTCAGCGATGATATTACGGTGCCCAAAGAAGTTCTATTGCGCAAAAAGTGGTTGAATGCTATCTATCAGCATGTGGTATTCCATGGTGATGAGCAGGATCTGCCTGATTATCTTCTCGGCTGGCGCTATGAGTTGTTGACCAAACCACTTGTTGAAATTTTACATGCCGATGAAAATTATTTATCGACACAGATGCAAGTGGCAGAATAGGGTTTCTTTAAAAAGCCCAATAAAAACGTGACAGTTGTGTTCATAAAGGCTAATGTCTCGGGCTTTTTTTTCATGTATGCTGTGACAAGTGTTTTATGAGTTGGTATAACCAAAATGCATTGTGATATTTATCGATCAAGCAAAAAAGATGAAATGTACATTTACATTGCACGTCCGAACCACCCGAATGAGGACGTAGATCATGACAACCCATTTGGTGATGTTGTACCAGAAGCCATCCGCACTGCCTTCGGTCGTGCCAGTTTTGTGATGCATTTACAGTTGAGTGAGAGCCGCAAGCTGGCGCGTGCCAATGTACTGCATGTGATGGATTCTTTGCAGACTAAAGGATTCTTTATCCAGTTGCCACCTGAAGGCTTGATCAATCCAAACGCCGTTGCGCCAGAGGGCTTGCGTGGTGCTTGATTCATTTGCTGGCATCTGGGCAAGTGTGACCGGCGTCTTAGATACTATCCCAGAGGATAGTATCGCGGTCACGGTCTATCTGATGGGGTCGGTGATCCTGTTATGGTGCTGGTATGCGTTCGTTAAGCGTTTACCTCAACCCTTGGGTAGCATCAGTTGGATCGTGTTATTTGCCATTTTGCTGACACCGACAGTCTCTGATGGCAATAATGCAGCGATTGCACCTGCTATTTTTGGTTTGTTATTTGGTATAGTCACCAAGCAAACGTTACTGATCTGGTTGAACTTATCTGCTATTTTATTTGTAATCGGTTTAGGTTTGTTGCTTGGCTATTACTGGTCTAAATATACTGCGACACGCAAGGCTATAAAGAAAATTCCACCACTCTAAAAATAGGTGAGTATATGTCTGTAGATGTACAACAATTTTCAGGAACTGACCAATACATCGCAACAGACAGCCTTCAACTGGCCGTGAAAGCCGCACGAACATTGCAAAAACCTTTACTGATTAAAGGTGAGCCGGGGACCGGAAAAACCTTACTAGCGGAACAAGTCGCAAAAAGTCTTGGACTGAAATTGATAACTTGGCATATCAAGTCCACTACAAAAGCCCAGCAGGGGCTGTATGAGTATGATGCAGTATCCCGATTGCGCGATAGTCAGCTCGGTCATGCACAAGTTCATGAAATTAAAAATTATATTAAACCTGGCAAGCTATGGGAGGCATTTACCAGCCCACAACGCTGTGTATTGTTGATTGATGAAATTGATAAGGCGGACATCGAATTTCCTAATGATCTGCTGCATGAACTTGATCGTATGTCATTTTATGTGTATGAGACCAGCGAAACTATTCAGGCGATTCACCGACCCATTGTGATCATTACTTCTAACAATGAGAAACAGCTCCCTGACGCCTTTTTGCGTCGCTGTTTTTTTTATTACATTGAATTTCCTGACGAAGCCACGATGCGTCAGATTGTTGAGTTACATTTCCCTCATATCTCGGCAACTTTGCTTCAACAGGCTTTGCAAATCTTCTTTCAGTTGCGCCAAATTCCAGGGTTGAAGAAACTGCCCTCTACCTCAGAACTGATTGACTGGTTGACCCTCATTATGGCAGATGAGCTGCCTGAACAGGTGTTGCATCAACATGATCAGAGCAAGGTCATTCCACCGCTCTACGGTGCCTTGATTAAGAATGAACAGGACCTACAGCTGCTGGAACGTTTAGCTTTTTTAGCTCGACGTTAGAGCTTATCACATGTTTGTACGGCTATTTTATACCTTGCGCAAGTATGGCGTACCGGTGACTACACGTGAGCTTATCGATTTAAATCAAGCGGTTCACCTCGGAGTTGTCTTTGCCAATCAGAATGAATTTTATCAATTGGCTCGTACGATTCTGGTCAAGGATGAACGGTATTTCGATAAATTTGACCGAGCTATGCAAGATTATTTTCATGGCTTGGCATCACTGGATGCTGAGCAATTCTTACAACAATTACAGCAGCTGCCAGCAGAATGGTTTGATCTCGAGTTGGCAGAGAAGCAGCTCAGTGCGGATCAGCGTCAAGCTCTTGCCAAAGCAGATTCATTGCAAGGTCTTCTAGAGTTGTTGGAACAGCGCCTGCGTGAACAGCAACATAAACATCAGGGTGGTAAATGGATGATTGGCACGGCGGGAACATCGCCTTTTGGTGCTTATGGTGATCATCCTGAAAGTGTACGCATTGCTGGGCCTGGACGCAAGCGTTCGGCAGTTAAGGTTTGGGAGCAGCGACGTTACCGGGATCTGGATGATGAACAGATTCTGAGCTCACGTCAGATTCAGTTAGTCTTGCGTCATTTGCGAAAATTTGCCCGGCAAGGTGCAGCAGATGAATTTGATTTGGAGAATACCATTCGGGAAACTGCAAAACAGGGATTGCTCCAAGTGCAAATGCAGCCTCAACGACGTAACCGGATCAAAGTATTAATGCTGTTTGATGTCGGTGGTTCTATGGATGCGCACATTGCTGAATGTGAACAACTATTCAGTGCAGCTAAAGCAGAGTTTGCTCATCTAGAATATTTTTATTTACATAACTGTCTCTATGATTATGTCTGGAAAGACAATACACGTCGCTCCAGCACACGTATGAATACATGGGATTTACTGCATACTTATGGGCAAGACTATCGGGTGATTGTCGTAGGGGATGCCAGTATGGCACCTTATGAGCTCTTGGTCGCAGGCGGCTCGGTCGAGTATATGAATACTGAACCTGGTGAAATGTGGTTACGTCGCTTGCGGCAACATTTTGTCAAAATTGCATGGTTAAATCCGCAACCAAAAAATTACTGGTCTCATACGCGCACGATTGGCCTGATTCAGCAGATTTTTGAAGATCATATGTATTCCATGACCTTGAGTGGAATTGAGGATATGACACGTTATTTAGCACGTTAATTTCTCAGGGGGGAAATATGCAGCATCAAATCAATGGTATCGCTTTGCCGAATGAAGAGGGTTTTTTTGGTGAGTACGGTGGTCAGTTTATTCCACCTCACTTAAAAGAGGCCATGGATGACATCAATCAGGCCTATGAAGAAATCCGTCATATGCCGGAATTTCAGCAGGAACTTGCTGACCTGTTTGCCCATTACGTCGGTCGACCAAGTCCATTGTTTCATGCAAAACGCTTATCAGATCAACTCGGTGGCGCTCAGATTTATCTGAAACGTGAAGATCTTAACCATACAGGTGCACATAAAATTAATCACTGTCTAGGTGAAGCCCTATTGGCGAAATATATGGGTAAAAGTAAGGTGATTGCCGAGACTGGTGCCGGACAGCATGGTGTGGCCTTAGCAACGGCGTGTGCATTGGTAGGCATCCCTTGTGAAATCCATATGGGGCAAGTGGATATCGAAAAAGAACACCCGAATGTGGTGAAAATGAAGATTCTGGGTGCCAATCTGATTTCAGTAACCCGTGGTACTGCAACACTGAAAGATGCGGTAGATAGTGCATTTGAAGAATACCTGAAAGACCCGAAGAACTATATTTATGCAATTGGCTCAGTGGTGGGGCCGCATCCATTTCCGAAAATGGTTCGTGACTTCCAATCCATTATTGGAGATGAAATCAAAGTCCAAGCCAACGAACGTTTTGGCCAGAATCCGGATTATGTCGTGGCCTGTGTCGGTGGTGGATCAAATGCCATGGGGGCATTTACAGCCTTCTTAAATGAGCCTGATGTGAAATTAGTGGGAGTTGAGCCGGCAGGACATGGTTTGGATACCGATATGCACTCTGCTTCACTCACTTTGGGTAAACCAGGTCAATTACATGGTATGGCGTGTTATGTATTAGAAGATGAACATGGTGAACCCTTACCGGTACATTCGATTGCTTCAGGACTCGATTATCCGGGTGTAGGCCCTCAGCATAGTTTCCTGAAAGATATCGGACGCGTGGAATACACCACAGCAACAGATGAAGAGTGCCTGAATGCCTTTATGACATTATCTCGTGTTGAAGGAATTGTTCCTGCTTTAGAGAGCTCTCACGCCGTCGCTTGGGCTTTACGTGAAGCACCAAAAATGGCGAAAGACATAAAAATTGTGGTGAATCTATCGGGTCGTGGTGATAAAGATGCGGATTATGTTGCGCAAAAATTAGGTCTGTAAGGTCTCAAAAAATCTAAGGCATTTTGATAGTGCCTTAGATTTAATAGATTTGTGATTAACCGGAAATATATTGTCGTAATTGCTGAATCATTTTTTTTTGGTCTTCCATCGTGGCTTTCACTAAATCGCCGATCGATACAAGTCCCACTAATTTATCTTGTTCAACTACAGGTAAATGACGTAAATGACGATCCGTAATCAGCTGTAAACAATCTTCCACTGTGTGTGACAAGGTCACGGTGAGTACGCTGCTGGTCATAATTTCATTGACAGTCGTGCTATAGGAAGAACGCTCCATGAGCGCGATCTTACGTGTGTAATCTCGTTCGGAGAGAATACCGACGATGCGATCCCCATCGGTGACCACTAAAGCTCCAATGCCTTTATCTGCCATGACCGAAATGGCTTCTAGCACGGTAGAGTTTGGAGAAATGGTAAAAACCTGTTGATCAGCTTTGTGTTGAATTACTTGTGCTACATTGGTCATGTCTTGTTATCCTTGCTCTTGTTATAGGGTTTTATTTTAAAGTAGCGGGATTCATAAATATTGCAAATACTTTTCAGTCACTTATCACGTATTTTTGAATAAAAAACCATCGGTTGTATAAAAGGGGACTTTAGGTTTGAATTAAGCAGCCTGCCACAGCGAGTCCTGAAAAAAGAAATGACGCATCTGCTGGGTTGAAAGTTTCAGCTTGAGACCTTTTGCGCTAAAAATTGCAGGTGTCACTTTTAGTCGAGACAAGGTGGGAAGCAAAGATTGCTGAAAATCATGCGGAGTGATTTTGCGCGGAGTGTAGCTCGGCCAGTGAATTTGAGCGTAACGGTGAGCTTGTACGCCATTCAGCCAAAAAGGAAAAGTAAAACCCTCTTGGTCTGATTTAATGGCCCAGCCCTGGTGATAAAGTCCCCAAAGGACCCCACAGTACATCATGCTTTTTAAGATGGAAATCTTGAGAATCAATTCTTGCGAAACAGGGGATAGGTGCTTGAACTTAGGCATAAGTCATTAGTGCGATTTGAACTTGGCCTTATTGTAGAAAAATTAGATGAAATTACCGTGTAAGCTTTGCTGAAAATCGTAAGTAAATATTAATTTTCCCATAAAAAACGCCACCTAAGTGACGTTTTTTTATGCTTTCATTGTGGCCATCTTTTGCCAGTATTGTGCTTTCATCGAGTCACGTTCAACGCGAAAACCTTGATAGTACAGTTCAGCTAAGAATAGTGCAGCTTTACCATGACCCGCACGTGCCGCTTCTTCCAACTGTTTTACAGCATCTTGGAAATTCATTTGCGATTGAATTGTACTAACTGCAGTCGCGTAAGTATGTTCTAAGTCATGGTGAGAGATGTGTTGAATCATATTAACTCCTTATTCTAATTATGATTACGACGCTTAGACCCTTTTGGTCTTCATATTAATTTACTCGCTCTATGTGAAACTAATATTACAGATATCCATCTGTGTCAATCTGTATATAGGTGTATTTTTAATAATTTCAAGATTACATGATTAAACAATAATCAAAAAGTTTTTTTATTAAAATTAATAGGAAAGAAAGTGCTAACAAGGAGAATAACATGAAAACACTTGACGGTTTTAATTTTGATGTTCCCCCTACGGACTCACAAATTGTTTCATTGGCGCAGTATCATCGACAACAACTCGATGAGGCGGTTTTTCATCATGAAATTCATTTAGGGAATTTCTGTCTTGGTCAACGCAAAAAAGTGAAAGATTTGGTACATGAATTACCACCTGAACAGCGCCGACATTTCTATCTGGTTTATGATGGCGAGTTACGCCGTATCGCTGATGATGAAGATCTACATCCTGCAGATGCTGAATCTGGCGTAAGCGTATTTGCCATTTTTCTTGTACTGGTGATTATTGCTACTATTCTATATTTGGCTGTAATTCCACCGATTGTAGGTTAAACATTATTTGCTACTACTTGTCTAGCGCAAGAGTAAACTCCAGATTTGCTCTTGCGTTTTGATCTTGTGCTTCAGCTTGTTGCTTCCTAAACTATCTCGAACTCGAGGTAATGTATGCAACATCTTTTTAATAGGTTCTCTCTCTATATATCCCGATTAAAAATAGAATATATCTATTACATGATTCTCATCATGATGATAGGTTGTATTTTGATTTTTGCGACGATTGCACTCTTTCGGCCGGTTACGCCACAGCAGCAACAACAGGTAAGTGTATTAGCACAGCAAGCGAATTATCCTAAAACACAGGCGATGGCGATCGCATTACTTGAACAGTCTTCGATACGGAAACGTGCCTATTTAAAATTGCTTCATGGCTATCAATTTGAACAGGCTGAGATTAGGCATTTTCCAGCACTCAAGCATGAAGAGTCGTAACGTGAGCAACTTTGGTCTGAGTTGAGCAGAGGTGCCATTGCTGCGGGAAAGCAGTTGAATATATGCTAAACTTCGATTTTTTTAACGCAATGCTTTTCAAGGAATCGGCATGCAACAGCAATCTAATATGCAAAATAAATTCTTGATTGATGCTGATATCGGCGATGATGATGTCACCTTACCTAGTTTACCTGCTGTTGATATTCCCATTGTTGAATCTGTCCAAGTAGAAACACCCACTGAAACGGTCGCGCAGACCGAATCAGAAAAATCGAAAGGTGGTTTCTTTAGCCGGATGAAAGAGGGTTTGACCAAGACTCGTAAGAGTTTTGCAGATGGTATGGTCAATATCCTGATTGGTGGTAAGGAAATTGATGATGAATTGCTGGAAGAAGTTGAAGAGCAACTTTTAGTTGCAGATATTGGTGTTGAAGCTACGAAAACTATTATTGCCAATCTGACTGAACGTACAGCACGTGGTGATTTGATTTATTCACACTCTTTGTATAAAGCGTTACAGGAAGAATTGGTGGCTTTACTTGCACCACGTGTTAAGCCTCTACATATTGATCCGAATAAAGCACCTTATGTGATTTTAATGGTCGGTGTGAATGGTGTCGGTAAGACCACCACGATTGGTAAGCTTGCTAAGCGTTTGCAAGGTGAAGGTAAGAAAGTCATGCTTGCCGCTGGGGATACGTTCCGTGCAGCTGCGACTGAACAGCTACAAATTTGGGGTGAGCGCAATAATATCTCTGTGGTTGCACAAGGTCATGGTGCAGATAGTGCATCCGTGATTTTTGATGCCTTTGAAAGTGCGCGTGCCCGTGGTGTGGACGTATTAATCGCTGATACAGCCGGCCGTTTACACAATAAGAGCAATTTGATGGAAGAGCTCAAGAAAGTGAAACGGGTTATGCAGAAAATTGATGCAACGGCACCGCATGAAATTATGTTAGTGGTTGATGCTGGTACAGGGCAAAATGCCATTAATCAAGTAGAAATGTTTGATGAAGCAGTAGGTTTGACCGGTATTACTATTACTAAGCTAGATGGGACAGCTAAAGGTGGCGTCCTGTTTAATATTGCTAGCCGAACTCATGTTCCAATTCGCTTTATTGGCGTGGGTGAAAAGATTGATGACTTGCGTCCATTCTCAGCCAAGTCCTTCGTTGCGGCTTTGTTTGAAACCGATCAAAAACAATAAATGTTGCTTGATTCACAGAAACTCCGCTAAGTGCGGAGTTTTTCGTTTTGATGATAACTCTTTGTTTTAAAAAGCATCATGTGGATGTATTGTTTTGATTTCTATTGAGATAACCCAGGTAAAATAAAACCATATAAATTTTAAGGTATTTGAGGTTGGGGATTTTTAATGACGCTACTCAATAAAATTGGACAGGTGTTGACGACTGATCTTACTAAAGATTTGAAGTTTAAGAAAACAGATATAACTCAGGATAAACAAAGCTTCGCTCAGCAATTACAGCGACGCCGTAGCATTTATTCCCTCGGTAAAAAGGTTGCTATTCAACTAGATGAAATTGAATCTTTAATTCAAGAGGCTGTCCGTTCATGTCCCGCACCTTTGAATACCCATAGTTTCCGTATTGTGATTCTGTTTAATAAATCACATCAGCAATTTTGGCATATCGTTAAAGAAAAACAACGACAATTAGTACCCTCACAAGTATTTGCGGGTATTGCAATGAAAATTGAACAATGTGCAGCTGCTTTTGGCACAGTACTCTTTTATGAAGATTCAAGTGTAATTCAACGTTTGCAGAAACAGATCCCATTACATGCCGAATATTTTCCCATTTGGGCAGAGCAAAGCTCTGGAATGGCACAATATGCAGTCTGGACTGCTTTAGCAAATTCGGGATTGGGCGCACATCTGCAACACTATAACCCTGTCGTGGATCAAATAGTCACTCAACACTTTGAGTTGCCAGCTTCATGGCAATTGAAGGCTCAATTGGTCTTTGGATCAATTGAAGAAGAGCCAAAGGAGAAAACCGATCTGAATATTCATACTTGTTTTAAAGTGCTTAATTGAAATTATTTTTCAAATGAAATATGAATCAGAAATTTGTGGATTTGAGTAATGGTTTATGAGTGATTTTGAAATCTATATCATAAAAAATATCAATGAGTTATCGTTCTGATTCATATTTTTGTCATAAAATTGACACAACTACATAGCATAGTGCAGTTAAATTTTCACGACGATATCAATAGAGAAGGCTAACATGACTTTAAGATTAGCAATTGCCAGCTTGGGTTTGGCTATCAGTGGTTCTGTTTTTTCTGCAGTCACCATTAACGCGCCTGAAGAAATCGCCATCCTGGCAGTGAATGATCAGGAAGTAAATGCAGGCTTATTTCGTGCCAAAAATAATCAATATAAAGTGGATGCAGGTGAGACCAGTTTAAGTGTGCGCTATGTACAGTTCTTCCAGCATCTGAATGGTGAGCATGACGTGGTGAAATCTGGTGTTGTCACATTGAAAACGCCAGTCCTGACAGATGGTGAAAATTACAAACTGGCTTTGGTGAATGCACCTCAAGATTTTGACGCAGCCAAAAAATACGCTGAGCAGCCAACGATTGGTTTATTTAATAAAAATAACCAATTACTAGTACAACAGACAGGTGCTAATACAGAAGCGAAACCGTGGTTAACTGGTGGTCTATTTAGTCGTGCCTACGACTTGACACAGAAAAAAACCACACCTGTTAATCAGCCAGCTGCAGTTTATACTGCAGTTGCACAGCCTGCAAATGCAGCAATTTCAACAGGAAATGCAACAGACCAGCAACTCATTGAATTATGGAAAAAAGCCTCAAAAGCTGAACGTCAAAAATTCATGACTTGGCTAGCGGAACAAGCTCAATAACTTTAAAGATGAATATAAAAAAAAGACCTCATCAAGAGGTCTTTTTTTATTGGTTTTAGAAAATCAGGTTAGGAACCAGGTGTAGTAACCTAAAAACATTAAGGGCCAAGCAACAAATGGACTAAATAACCATTTCCATAACCAGAAGCGTGGAGCAAAACCAACGCCATGAATGAATCCGCCAGAAATACCGATCATGATGAGCATCATCACGTTGTGACTATACTCACCACGGTGATCCAGCATCAAGCTAGGGTGAATTAACAACACAACTGCTAAAGGCAATGCCAACAAAAATGAAAGGATCATTGCAATAGTGTGCAGTTTACTTTGCTTGGTTGTTGTCATTGCTTGTTCAGTCATGGTGTTATTCCTCATCTAAATTCTGATGATGCTCAATATACAAAGCACTCAGTACACCGGCGAAACATGCCATTAAAATACCGAGAATCCACGCAAAATACCACATAATTTCTTCTCCTTTGACACAGCCTTAGTACAGGCTGTGTGAGTTCTCTTGAATGTGCTTGTTAGTAATCACGCCCCACATCTTGTAATAGCACCAAGTTGTGTAACTCAAAATGATTGGTACAAAGATACAAGCTGCAACAGTCATGACGGTCAAGGTGGTTTTACTAGATACAGCATCCCACATGGTCAAGCTGGAAACAGGGTTTAGGCTTGAAGGCATCAAGAATGGGAAGAGTGCAAAGCCAGCAGTCAGGATCGCGCCGATAATCGCAAGGCTGGTACCGGTAAAGCTTAAGCCTGCTTTGTTTTTACCTGCCGCCAAAACAACCAGCAAGCCACCTAAAATACCCATGATCGGTGCAATCATGGTAATTGGGTAGGTGGTATAGTTATTCATCCAGCCCGGATTTGCATTTGTTAGAACTTGTTTAGCTAATGGATTCGCTGCAGCATTAGTGTCGTAAGGGGTTACAAGGGTATAACCTTGAATTCCACCGAAATACAACCATGCACCAACTGCCAAGAAGGTCACGAGATAGAGTAGACCCATAAGTTGAGTGGCTTTAGCAGAACGTTCACGTAATGCACCATCGGTACGTAACATTAACCATGCACCACCATGCGCACATAGCATCGACAAGCTGACTAGACCACAAAGCAGTGCAAACGGATTAAGCAAGGCAAAGAAGCTACCTGAGTAAGTTGAACGTACAGTTTCATCTAAAACAAATGGTACGCCCAAAAACATGTTACCGAAAGCGACACCGAAGACGAGTGCTGGAACTGCGCCACCAACGGCCAAACCCCAGTCCCAGGAATTACGCCATTTGGTGTTTTCAAGTTTGGAGCGGTAGTCGAAGCCAACAGGTCTCAAGAATAACGCGAACAAGACGAGAAGCAGAGCCCAATACATACCTGAGAATGCTGTTGCATAAACCATTGGCCAAGCAGCGAATAGCGCGCCACCTGCCGTGATAAACCAGACCTGGTTGCCGTCCCAGTGAGGAGCAATCGTATTGATTGCTGCACGACGTTCTTCATCATTTTTGCCGACAAAAGGCATAATCGCCATTGAGCCCATGTCGAAGCCATCAGTGAGTGCAAAGCCAATCAGTAGAACACCAACCAGAACCCACCAAATGATTTTGAGTAATTCATATTCGATCATGCTTGAGCCTCCTCAGATGGCTTTTGTGCTGCTTCTAGTTTTTCAAAGTGGTATTTACCAGTATGAAGCGAGCTTGGGCCGAGACGAGAGAATTTGATCATCAAGTACATTTCAATGATCAGTAGTACAGTATAGAACGCTGCTAGGGCAATGATAGAACCCCAAACGTCACCCGTACTTAATGTTGATGCAGATAAGTGTGTAGGTAGAACCTCACCAATCGTCCATGGTTGGCGACCACCTTCAGCAACATACCAACCAGTTTGTGCTGCGATCCATGGCAATGGAAGGGCAAACAATGCAAATTTAAGCAACCAAGGTTTATTTTCTGCATTACGTTTTGCAACAGACCATGATGCCAAGATAAAGAGTAACAGCATCAAGAAACCAGAAGCGACCATTGCACGGAATGACCAGAATAGGCTAGCAACGTTTGGAATACTGTCTTTCACAGCTGCCTGGATGTGTTGTTCAGAGGCATCTACCACGTTTGGTGTATATTTTTTAAGAAGTAGGCCGTAACCCAAATCTTTTTGTGTTTTTTCAAAAGCCGCTTTAAGTTCAGCTGATGTGTTGCCTGCACGTAGTTGTTCAAGCTGACCATATGCAATCATACCGTTACGGATACGGGCTTCGTGCTGTTTCATCAGATCCTTAATACCTGTGACTTCAGTATTAAGAGAACGTGTTGCAATGATCCCCATCACATAGGGAATTTTAATGGCATAGTCGGTACGCATTTCTTCCTGGTTTGGGAAACCAAAAAGTGTAAAGCCCGCTGGTGCTGGTTCTGTTTCCCATTCCGCCTCAATAGCAGCAAGTTTGGTTTTTTGAACGTCACCGAGTTCATAGCCTGATTCGTCACCGAGTAGAATAACGGAGAGAGAAGACGCCAAGCCAAAGATTGCGGCAATTGCGAATGAGCGGCGTGCGAATGGAAGATCGCGTTTTTTCAGCATGTAATAGCTGGAAATCGCCAGCACAAAAATTGCACCGGTTACATAACCGGCTGAAACGGTATGGACGAATTTAACCTGAGCAACCGGATTGAGAATGAGTGCACCAAAGTCCACCAATTCCATACGCATGGTTTCGTAATTGAAGGCTGAACCTACAGGATTTTGCATCCAGCCATTCGCGACCAGAATCCATAAGGCTGACATATTAGAGCCAAGTGCAACCAGCCAAGTCACAGCCAAATGTTGAACTTTAGATAGGCGATCCCATCCGAAAAAGAATAGACCAATAAACGTCGATTCAAGGAAGAATGCCATCAAACCTTCAATGGCTAATGGTGCACCAAAGATATCACCCACATAGTGTGAGTAATAAGCCCAGTTGGTACCAAACTGGAACTCCATGGTCAGACCGGTCGTAACACCTAAAGCGAAGTTAATACCGAAGAGTTTTCCCCAGAACTTGGTCATGTCTCTATAGATTTCTTTACCAGAAACGACATAGGTCGTTTCCATAATGGCAAGAAGAAACGCCATACCGAGTGTGAGAGGAACAAAAATAAAGTGATACATCGCGGTCATAGCGAACTGGAACCGCGAAAGATCGACCACGCTTTCAGAAATCATCAACGTGTCTCCTTGATTTGGGAAGGACTGCTGGCAATATGCTCAGCAACTTGATTGTCAAAGTTTTTGGGAATAGTGGGAGCGTCGAACCAGATGTGCTTAATCGTGAGTAAAAGTACGACTTTGATTATTAAAATAATCGTAATTTCTCGAACGAGTCGACGATTGAGATTTTTGCTAACTAAGCTCATAGAAATAAGCCTGTTTTTTTAACTTACAACCATTATTAAACAAAAATATACGAAAAAGAAATACCTTGGATAGTTAAAATAAAAATATATTGATTTATTTATATAAAACAATATCTTATATGTGTGACTAGTGAGTATTTAAAATGAAATAAAATGAAATAAAAACCTATTAAAACAGTTGTGTTTATATTGTTTAATTCTGATTAAAACAGTTGTAATTAATGTTTTGATAATAAAATATTAGAGGTTAAATATTTTAATCTTTTATATTTATTTAATAAATGGTGGTATAAAGTTAATCGTAACAAAATTAGTCGGGATTAAATAAGCGATTAGATTGAGAAATTTTTTTCGCAACATAATGGGATTTCTTCAAGCGAATTAAGATGACCTGAGCTTGCAATTCAAGCTCACCAAATTCAGGTTCTACCTGAACATAATGGAGTTGCCCAAATTCATCCCGGACTCGAGCCTGAGCTGAAAACCCTGGACGTGCATTGCCACTAGAAATTGTGGCGAGTCGCCCGAGTAGCGGCGTGCTATGTGTGTCACGTTTAGGTTTGATGACTTGATCCAGGCAGTGAATCATAAATACCGTAAAAAAAATCGCGATGATGAGCGCAGGAATAATCAAATAGAATGCGGAGATGAAATGCCCCTGATTGGCATAACAGACAAGTTGCAGGAAGTAGCCTGCCACGCTGAAATTTAGCAGTAAGAAGACAATAATCAGGATCTTGGAAAACTTAACCTGAAAGAGAGGGGAGCGTTTTAGCCATTGGGGTGATCTACGGGCTAAAAAACGGCTGGGCCGTAAGCCGATGTAATAGCCGATGGTTTCAGCCATGCTGAGTAACACCAGAATGAAAACACTTAAATGGAAAAGCATCAAATCATAGTGGGTTAGAAACTCAGCCATGGCTCACCTGTATTCGTTATTCTTCTAAATAGATTCCACCGTCAGAATGCACGGTGATTGCGACCTTTTCAAGGGATTGGCCTACACAAGGTCCGGAAATGCAGTGCCCCGTTTCAACCTGGAACAATGCACCGTGTGTTGAGCATTCGATGTATTCTTGATCCCGATCCAGAAACTGATTTTCGAGAAATTCAAGTTCTACCTGTAGATGTGGACACAAGTTTTGATAGGCATAAAAACAGCCATCCCGTTGGGTAATAAAAATAGTCTCCCCATTTATGGTTTCAAAAGCACGTGCTTCGCGTTCAGGAATATCTTCCATCATACAAATTTTATTCATATCAGGCACATTCCTTCTGAAAGTTATGTAGAAGGCGGCTGTAGTCTGATAGTGCGAGGCGTGGACCGAAGTGAGCCACCACTTCACTGGAAATCAGGATAGCAAGCTCAGCAGAAGCTTGATCCGAAAAGCCTGCGGTTAAACCATACAACAAAGCACCGGCAAATGCATCGCCTGCACCATTGGCATCCACCGCCTTAACCGATCGGCCGGCTACGCCAAATTTCCCTTCAGGGGTTGCGATCACTGCACCTTTTTCACTGCGGGTGATGACGGTGATCTGACTAATGGTCTGTAGCTTGGCTAAAGCATCTTCCACATTATCCGTTTGGCTATACATCATGGCTTCATGTTCGTTACAAAACAGCAGATCAACCCCATCATCCAGCAATTCATCCAGACCAGCGCGAGCATATTGCACCATTGCCGGGTCGGACAAGGTCAAGGCAATTTTCACACCGTGCGCACGTGCGATCTGTCGGGCCTCACGAACCGCCTGACGCGCAGTTTCACTGGTAGACAGGTAGCCTTCGATATACAACCATTTTGCGGTCTTGAGCGGTTCAAAGTCGATTTGTGTTGCAGAGAGCTCAGCGGTAATACCCAAAAAGGTTTGCATGGTACGTTCTGAATCTTCACTAATTAGCACCATACACGTACCAGTCACGCCATCGCTGATTGACTTAGCTGTGGTCTGGATCCCTGCTTCTTTCAAACCCTCGAGATAAATTTCACCGAGATCATCATTACCTACACGGCAACCATAAAAGGCTTTGCCACCTAACGCACTAAAAGCGACGGTGGTGTTGGCTGCAGAACCACCACTTGCTTGGCCTTTATAGTGTTGAGTGGCTTTTAAATGTTGATATAAGGCACTTTGAGTTTCACCATCACAGAGCTGCATGGTGCCTTTTTGCAAGTTTTCTTGAACGAGAAAGTCATCGGATACTCTAAATTCCTGGTCAATTAATGCATTACCAATTGCAAAAAGCTCAACAGTCGCCATGTTAGAAATCACATCTGAAATAAAAAGCCAAGTTTACACGAATGCTCAGGATTGCTGTAGTTTGATGAAAAAAATTCAACTCTATCCGGGCTAGACGAGGCATTTCGTATGGCAGCTGTGAGGTCATCCTGGCTGACTCAATAATCGCAAGTGAAATACGTGAATTGTGATTAGAACTATAGGTATAATGCCTGAAACTTTTATTCTTGATTTTTTTACTAGGAGATCACATGACTGTCGATGTCACTGAAACCATTGCTCATACTGTCCATCCCGCGTTTCAGTTGGTTCGTCAACACCATGTTGAAGCCTTAGATATTTGTGTATCTGAATACAAACATAAAGTGACAGGTGCGGTGCACTATCATTTGGCTACGCAACACGATGAAAATGTTTTCCTGGTCGCGTTCCGTACCCAGCCGATGGATTCAAAAGGAACAGCGCATATTTTAGAACATACGGCATTATGTGGTTCTGAAAAATTTCCGGTACGTGATCCGTTCTTTTTGATGGTGCGCCGTTCACTGAATACTTTTATGAATGCTTTTACTGCAGCGGATTGGACAGCTTATCCTTTTGCTACGCAGAATAAAAAAGATTTCCAAAACCTGCTTAGCGTGTATCTGGATGCGGCATTTGCAGCCAACCTGAATCCTTTGGATTTTGCTCAGGAAGGGATTCGGATCGAACTTGAGAATGACCAGCCGGTATTTAAAGGGGTGGTTTTCAATGAAATGAAAGGAGCAATGAGTGCACCTGCGGATCAGTTGTACCATCAATTGGCGCATCACTTATTCCCTGAAACGACCTACCATTACAACTCGGGTGGTGATCCTAAAGATATTCCTGATCTGAGCTATCAACAACTGGTTGAGTTTTATCAATCGCATTATCATCCGAGTAATGCGGTGTTTATGACCTTTGGTAACCAGTCTGCATATGAGTTGCAGGAACAATTTGAAACCCTGGCGCTACATAAGTTTCAGACGGGAAAAACTTTACATTCGCATCCTGAAAAACGCTTGAATGCGCCGATCGAAGTCACTGAGACCTACGCGGTTGATGCGGATGAACTGAAGGACAAAACTTATCATGTGATGGCCTGGTTACTTCCACAAGCGAGCGACATAAAGTTGCGTCTGGGCATGCGCTTGGTTGAAGGTGTGTTACTGGAAAACTCAGCTTCACCATTGCGCCATTATCTGGAAACCTGTAGCTATGCGCAGTCTACCGGTCCAATGATGGGGGTGGATGACAGCAATTTTGAAATGACTTTCTACTGTGGGGTGCAGGGTTCTAATCCGAAACATGCGGAAGAGTTCAAGCAAGGTGTATTGAATATTCTGCAACAGGTCGCGTCTCAACCGGTCGATAAAACCTTAGTTGATGCGATCTTGCATCAAATTGAGTTACATCAACGCGAAATCAATGGCGATGGTATGCCTTATGGTTTGAGCCTGATTTTGAATGGCTTGAGCAGTGTTATTCATCACAATGATCCTGTTCAGGTCTGGGATGTGGATTCAGCGATTGAGCAAGTGAAAGAAGAACTGCAAGACCCAATGTGGTTGTCTAGTTTAATCCAGACCCATCTGCTGGATAATCCACATCGTGTACAAATGACGTTGGTACCGGATGCGACTAAATCTGCACAAGAGCAGCAGGCTGAGCAAGCACGTTTAGCGGAAATTGCCGCTGAACTGACCGATGAGCAGCGTGCTGAAATTGTAGCGCAGACCGAGGCATTGAAAATCCGTCAAGATACTCCGGACGATCTGAACCTGTTACCGAAAGTCGGCCTTGAAGATGTACCGGCAGATTTGCAGATCGTTCAGGGGCAGCTGCGCGAAATTATTTGTAATGGTTTGGATACGCCATTGAACCTTTATCATGCCGGCACCAATGGTATTTATTATCAACAGGTGTTGATCCAGATTCCAGATGATATTGTGAAATCGCCGTATTTTAGTCTGTTGTCAATCCTGATGGGGGAAGTCGGTGCCGGTGAATATGGTTATCTAGAACTACAACAGCTGCAAACGGCAGTGAGTGGTGGATTGGGGATGGGCGCCTCTTTACGCAGCAAAGTCGATGATAAACAGCAGATCACTGCATGGATGACTCTGACAACCAAATCTCTCACGCATAACTTGGATGCCATTCGTTTGTTAAAGATCGCGTTTGAACAGCTCCGTTTTGATGAAAAAGCACGGATTATCGAGCTGTTGCAGCAACGTAAAACCCGTTGGCAATCGCGTATTTCAGGTTCAGGTCATAGTTACGCGATGCAGGTGGCTTCACGCCAGATGAGTGCTTTGGCACAGCGTGATTATCAGACGACGGGGCTAGGGGCACTGAACTGGTTATCTGAACTGGTCAGTAAAATTGAAACGGATGAAACCGCCTATCAGCAACTGATCGAGGAATTACAACGGATCCATCAGAAGCTGTTGCAATCACCGAAACAATTTTTACTGGTATGTGAAGAACAGCATACAGAGGTGTTACTGGAAGAAATTCAACAGGTGTGGGACAAACTGGCCGTTGAAAGAAGTCCTATCGATCTTGCTCCAGTTGTGTATCAAGATACAGATCAGGATCAGGCGTGGTTGATTCAAACCAATGTTCAGTTCTGTGCTTCAGCCTATGCTGCAGTAGAAGTCGCTCATCCAGATGCGGCACCTCTGATGGTATTGGCAGCCTACCTGCGTAATGGTTTCTTGCATAGTGCGATTCGTGAGAAGGGCGGTGCCTATGGTGGTGGTGCGAGCTATGATGGCAATGCCTGTGCTTTCCGTTTTTATAGTTACCGTGATCCACGTCTGGCAGAAACCTTTGCTGATTTCGAAGCCAGCTTACAGTGGTTAATGCAGGTGGAGCAGCAACCGCATCAGTTGGAAGAAGCGATTCTGGGATTGATCGCCAGTATGGATAAACCTGGTTCACCAGCGGGTGAAGCCATTACGGCGTGTTATGCACTATTGCATGGCCGTACTCCTGCATTTCGTAAAACCTTGCGCGAACGTCTATTGAACGTGACACTGGATGATTTAAAACGTGTTGCCCAGCAGTATTTAATCGAGCAACAACCGATGAAATCAGTGGTGGCACCCTTTGCTAAACGTGATGTGTTGCAGCAATTAGGATTTGAAATTAAACAGGTCAACTAAGCGCTTCAGTTGATTAGTAAGATGATTTTTTAATTTCTAAGTCTCAAAAATGGCATCTCCAATCTGAAGGTGCCATTTTTTATGCGTGCAAGAATGCTTAGCGTGCCATAAGGTTCGAATTTTATGGATCGTTGAAAAGCGTGGAGTAACTGCATTAATCTATGAAAATTTTGAATCATCTCAGCGAACAATTTTTGGAGGATATTTTCATGATAAGAAGGAATGACTTATATTAAAAATAGCCTAAGCATAAAAAATACAGTGAAATAAAAAACCCGCCCATTGCAGACGAGTTTTACCATGCACAACGATTTTAACGCTTTATTTCAAGAAACGTCGATAACCTAGATTATCGCTGATCTCTTCATACGGATAAGTAATCTGTTCCAGCGTTTCAATTAAGCCATCCGGATTCTGTTTAGCATCTGTTGCTTGTAAGCCAACCAGAACACGACCTTCTGCTGCACCATGGTTACGATAATGGAACAGAGTAATGTTGTGGCTTGGACCGAGACGCTCAAGGAAGGTGAGTAAAGCACCCGGGCGTTCAGGGAATTCCACACGGAATAAGCGTTCATCTTCCAGATTGGCATGACCACCGATGAGATAACGAATATGTAGTTTCGCCACTTCATCATCAGATAAATCATCAACATCATAATTTTCTTTGAGGGCTGCGAAGATTTCCTTACGTTCAGTCTGACCTGCTTTCAAACTGATGCCGACAAACACTTGGGCTTGTTCACTTTCGCTGGCGCGATAGTTAAATTCAGTAATGTTACGACCTTGTAGTGCGCGGCAGAAGTTGAGGAAAGAACCTTTTTCTTCTGGAATAGTAACGGCAAAAATGGCTTCACGATGTTCACCTAACTCTGTACGTTCAGCGATATAACGTAAACGGTCAAAGTTCATGTTGGCACCGCAGACAATCGAAACAATGTTTTTGTTTTCGATACCATGCTCCGCTACATACTTCTTGATGCCAGCCAATGCCATAGCACCTGACGGTTCAACGATGCTGCGGTTTTCATCAAAGGTATCCTTGATGGCTGCGCAGATTTCGTCGGTATTTACGGTTACGACATTCGGTTCGACAATTGGACCAGACTGGTCAGATTTTTGCAGTCGGATCACGTCAAATGGTTTTTCACCAATTTGTGCCACAGCAGTCCCGTCGGCGAATAAGCCTACTTGCGGTAAAATGACGCGTTCACCTGCCTCTAAAGCCGCTTTTAAGCAAGCAGACTCCTCATACTCCACTGGAATCACTTTGACGTGTGGCGCAACATCACCCAAATAAGCGGCAACACCCGCAATCAGACCCCCACCACCGACAGCGACAAAGACATATTCGACATCACGCCACTGACGTAATAGTTCGTTGGCAATGGTTCCTTGGCCCGCCATGACCAGTTCATCATCATAAGGTGGAATAAAAGTCAGACCTTCTTCTTGGGCGCGTTGAATTGCATATTTATTGGCGATATCAAAAGAATCACCATGCAGAACCACTTCACCCCCCAAACGTTTTACCGCTTGTACCTTAATGTCCGGGGTGGTCTTAGGCATCACGATAATGGCACGAATCCCCAGTTTTTGTCCTGAAAGGGCAACGCCTTGGGCATGGTTGCCCGCTGAAGCTGTAATCACGCCACGTTCGAGCTGAGATTTCGGTAACTGGCTGATACGGTTGTAAGCACCGCGCAGTTTGAAGGAAAAGACAGGTTGTAAGTCTTCGCGTTTAAAGCGAATGTTATTGTTTAGTTTTTCACTAATTCGTGGCGCCGCTTCGAGTGGGGTTTCGATTGCAACGTCATAGACGGTGGCTTGCAAAATTTGTCGAACCAAACGAGACAGCATGTTAATCTTCCATCTAACAGTTTAAAATAAGCATTTATTGTAACAAACCCCTTTGCATTTGCGCCGTTTAATTGGGCAAATATCCAAAATTAGTTGAGTGAATCCATGAGTCTATATGCAACCCAAGATGAGAAGAAACAAGCTGCTGCCAAAGCCGCTTTAAAACACTTGCCTAAAGGTGGCATTTTAGGCGTTGGTACTGGCAGTACGGTCAATTTTTTGATCGATTTGTTGCCTGAGTTACAACTTGAAGCTGCTGTGGCCAGTTCTGAAGCAACCGCTGAGCGTTTAAAAAAACTCGGGATTGAAGTGGTTGATATGAATCAGGTGGGGAGTCTAGATGCCTATGTTGATGGTGCGGATGAGATTGATCGTCACCTGCATATGATTAAAGGTGGAGGTGCAGCTTTAACTCGCGAAAAAATTGTGGCTTCAATTGCGAGAAAATTTGTCTGTATCGTTGATGATTCAAAATGGGTTGAGCAGTTGGGTCGTGAGTTTCCATTACCTGTTGAAGTGATTCCCATGGCACGTTCTGCTGTGGCGCGTAAGCTGGTGACGTTAGGCGGTGATCCAGTCTATCGTGAAGGCGTGGTGACGGATAACGGTAATGTGATTCTAGATGTCTACAACCTGAATATTCTGAACGCAATTGAGCTGGAAAAAACCATTAATAATATTCCGGGTGTGGTCACCAATGGTATTTTCGCCTTAAACAAGGCGGATATTGCCATCGTTGCTACGAATAATGGTATTGAAGAGCGTAGTGCAATTTAATGCTGATCAGGCCGTTCGGTTTGCTGAGCTGCCTGAAATTAAGATTGTTCGGCATGCAAGGGCGGTACGTCTGCGCTTGCGTGTCGAGCCTAATAGTATTCGTTTGACTGTTCCACTACGTTGTTCGCAAAAACAGATTCAGCATTTTTTGGGTCAATCGGAACAATGGTTGTTGGATACCTGGCAACAGCAACAAAAACAGCAAGTCAGTACACTTCCTACAAAGCTTTCACTATTTAATCTCGATCAATCCATTCAAGTGACTTATCAAAGCCTTGACTGTCCCTTTATTTTTCATATAGCCCAGGAGCATTTGTGGGTCAGTGATCAGCAGCCAGAGCAGCATTTAAAAGCGTTTGTTCTGTCTTATGCCAAAGAACATTTACCTGACTATTTGCAACAGTTGAGTCGAGCATGTGACTTACCATTTGCAAAATGCACGATTCGCCAACCCAAAACCCGTTGGGGCAGTTGTTCAGCCAAGCATGACATCATGCTACACGCGGGATTGGTGCTTTTTCCACCTGAAATTGTGCGCTACGTTGCTGTACATGAGTTGGCACATACCCGACATTTTGATCATAGTGCGAAATTTTGGGCGAAGGTTTATCAACATGATGCAAATTTTCAGCAGCATCGTTATCAGTTAAAAAACAGTGCATTACCTTATTGGTGGCATGCTGTAAAATAGTTGTGATCTAAATATAAAAACAATCAGATAAAAGATGGTCTATAAAATAAAGACACTTTAATTTGAATATCGTTTGCTTCATTATTACCCGCATTATTTTTTTATTCCATTTATCTCCTGACACATTTTAAGGTTTTAGTACGCCTTTCATTTGGCGTTTCTTGGTATGGTTATGTGATTTTAACCAGCGGGATGCTGGCATGGTTATTCTTGAGTTGGATGGGAATTGCCTGGGTTAAAAATCTACATTTAGCGAAAGTGCTTCCCATCATTGGAACTGTTTTGGCGAGTATCGGATTAAGTCCTTTTATCTGGGGCTTTGATCTGATTATTTTGTTTGCCTTGCCGGCATTTATTTTTGCGCTTTATCTCTGTCGATGGCATTGACAACCAGTATACTGAAAATCCATTTTGCGTTGCAGGGTTAAGTGATTCATAAATAATAAAACTCAACTAAAACAGTTCAGAAAGTCCGAACTTCCTGTCATACTAGGATGTTATTTTATAGATACTTTTAAGTTGAGGTTCTAAACGTGATTACTGTCGGAATTGTAGGTGGAACAGGTTATACAGGCGTTGAATTATTGCGTCTTTTATTACGTCATCCGCAGGTTCAAGTCAGTGTTTTAACCTCACGTACTGAAGCCGGTCGCCGAGTAGATGACATGTTCCCAAGTCTGCGTGGTCATACCGACTTGCAATATTCTGATCTAGATATTGAAGCACTCAAGGCCTGTGATGTGGTGTTTTTCGCAACGCCACATGGTGTTGCCATGCAGCATGCACGTGAACTGGTGGCTGCCAATACTAAAGTTATCGATTTGGCGGCGGATTTCCGTTTGCAGGATTTGGCGCAATTTGAAAAATGGTATGGCATGCAGCACGCTTGTCCAGAAATTCTACAAGATTCTGTTTACGGTTTGTCTGAATTAAACCGTGAAAAAATTAAACAGGCTAACGTGATTGGTAATCCAGGCTGCTATCCAACGACGGTTCAATTAGGTTTGGCACCGTTATTAAAAGCGGATACAGCACTGATTCAACCTGAAAGCATTATTATTGATGCTAAATCAGGGGTGTCAGGTGCGGGCCGCAAAGCGAGCCTTGGCATGATCTATAGTGAAAATGCCGATAACTTTAAAGCCTATGGTGTTGCGGGGCATCGCCATCATCCAGAAATTGTAGAAGCGCTGGAAAATATTTCAGGCCAGAAAGGTGTATTTGATCACATTCTGTTTGTACCCCATTTGGTACCAATGATCCGTGGCATGCTGAGCACGATTTATGTAAGCTTGACGGATGTAGGTGAGCAAACAGATTTACAAAGCCTCTATGAAAGTTTCTATGCAAACGAGCAGTTTGTCGATGTGATGCCAGCGAATAGCTCGCCAGAAACCCGTTCAGTTCGCGGTGCAAACCACTTGCGTATTGCCTTGTATAAGCCACAACCGAATAAATTGGTGATTCTGGCTGCACAGGATAACCTGGTAAAAGGTGCTGCTGGTCAAGCTGTCCAAAATATGAACCTGATATTCGGTTTTGCTGAAGATGCTGGTTTAAACGGCATTGGCCTATTACCATAAAAAACGCTTTAACGCTTCACACACATTTAAATTTGGATTTAAATGTGTGTTTTGCAATGATCAAGAACCGAGATGACGATGCATAACAGTCCATTAGAAGAGAATACGTCACAACAACGAGCACCTAAACAACCTTTTTTGCAGACTAATTTGCCTTTAATTATTGGTGCTGTGATTTTGGGAGCGGGTAGCTTGGGACTAGGTTATTCGGTGGGGCATCGTCAAGGGTTAACGGTTGTTGGCTATGACGCGGATGCAGAACAGTTGGTTGAAGTGGTGCAAAAGCAAAAAGAAACGCTGAATCAGCTCAACAAAAGCCTGAATATTGCGGTCCAGGAACGTGACATGGCTGTGAGCAATGCCAATAACTTAACTGAAGCACTGACCCAAGCCCGTAATGATAAAGCTCAAATGCAAGGGTTGAATGTATTATATCGGGAAACCTTGCGTCAGCGTGGTGGTTTGAGCCTTAGCGTACAGAATCTGGTTATTAAGCCTTTGCCAGAGGAAGCATATGAATATCAACTGGATTTGGCTCAGATCAGTCCAGCACGCCGTCGTGCTGCGGGAACCGTTGAGTTGCGTTTGATTCGTGAAACTGAAGTTTTGGTGGTTCCGATGCAGGATAGCCAGTTTAACTTTGATGAGTTTGAACGTTTAACCGGGCGCTGGACCATGCCTAAAGGCTTTATTCCTCAATTTATTGAAGTGCGTTTAAATGGCGGAACGCAACCTGTAATTAAGCGTTACAGCTGGCAACGTGGTAAGCCTGTTGAAAATTCTTCCGCATTTGTCGCTGAGATTCCTCAAGCCGAAGCAAATGCTCAGTAAATAGTGAAAGTCCATTTTATGCGAACATACAAGCGTCCTATCAGTTTAGGTGAAATCAAAACGTCCTTTCAGCAATCGGGATATACCGATTGGCACTTACAACCTCGCTTAGCTGACGTACCGCATGAGCATGAAGAAGGTGATCTTGCGGTGCAGACTGCACCACCGCAATTAAAACGTCCACCACTGTATGTGGTGGTGTTGATGAATGACGATTACACCCCAATGGATTTTGTGATTGAAATTTTACAACAATATTTTGCAATGAATCTTGACCAGGCAACTCAAGTAATGTTAACAGTACATTATGAAGGAAAAGGGATTGCAGGTGTTTATCCACGGGACATTGCGGAGACGAAAGCAAACCAAGTCAATAATTATGCTCGAGCACAAGGACATCCGTTGTTATGCCAAATTGAGCCAAAAGAATAAAGGGGGTTACGCATGCTTAGTCGTCAATTAGAAGTATCCTTACGTTTGGCTGTGAGTATGGCTCGACAAAAGCGACATGAGTTTTTAACAGTCGAACATTTACTGTTGGCCTTACTTGATAATGATTCTGCTGTGAATGCCTTAAAGGCATGCGGCGCAGATGTTGTAGTTTTACGTAAAGAATTAGAAGAATATGTAGAACAACATACACCGAAGTTGGGCGAAAATAATGATCAAGCCCCTCATCCAACAGAAAGTTTTGATCGTATTTTGCAGCGGGCCATCTTTCATGTGCAATCCAGTGGCAGTGACCGTACAGTAGAAGGTGCTGACATTCTGGTGGCCATGTATTCGGAGCGTGATTCTTTTGCGGTCTATCTATTAAAACGTCATCAGATTAACCGTTTGACACTGACGCAATATCTTTCCCATGGTACACGTAAAGATGAAGTCCAAGTAGAGGAAGAGTCTGAAGATATTGAAGGTGAAACCAGTAGTTCTAACAATGCTGGTCCACTAGAGCTCTATACAGTTAATCTGAATGCTGAAGCACAAAAAGGCAAAACTGATCCACTGATCGGGCGTGATAAAGAAATCGAGCGTGCAGCACAGATTCTCTGTCGCCGCCGGAAAAACAATCCGTTATTGGTGGGTGATCCTGGTGTAGGTAAAACCTCAATTGCGGAAGGTTTGGCTTGGCTGATTGTGAATGGTAAAGCACCTAAGCCGCTTAGCCATGCAGAAATCTACAGTCTGGATATTGGTGCGCTGGTGGCGGGAACCAAGTACCGTGGTGATTTCGAAAAACGTCTGAAACAATTGCTGAATGCGTTGAAGAAAAAGCCAGATGCTGTGCTGTTTATTGATGAGATTCATATGATTATTGGTGCTGGTTCCAGTATGGGCAGCACGATGGATGCATCAAATCTAATCAAGCCAGCATTGGCCAATGGAACATTGCGTTGTATTGGATCAACGACCTTTCAGGAATATCGTCAGGTTTTTGAAAAAGATCACGCGCTTTCCCGTCGTTTTCAGAAAATTGATGTCAATGAGCCAAGTATTCAGGAAACCATTGATATTTTGCGTGGCTTAAAAAGCAAGTTCGAAGATTTCCATCATGTCGAATATGATGATAAAGCTTTGGTATCGGCTGCTGAATTGTCTGCAAAATATATTAATGACCGTTTCTTGCCAGACAAAGCCATTGATGTGATTGATGAAGCGGGTGCACAGCGCCGTCTGAAAGCCGAAAACGATGGTTCTCTCATCACTGTTGAGAATATTGAAGATATCGTGGCAAAAATTGCCCGGATTCCACCAAAGACGGTTTCTACAGATGACAAGAGTGTTCTGGAAAATCTGGAGCGTGACCTGAAACGTGTGGTCTTCGGTCAGGATGAAGCGATTACTGCTCTGGCATCGGCAATTAAATTGGCACGTGCAGGTTTGAAGTCGCCGGATAAACCCGTGGGTAGTTTCGTCTTCGCCGGTCCAACTGGTGTAGGTAAAACTGAAGTTACTAAACAGCTGGCTAAAATGTTAGGCGTGGAATTAGTACGTTTCGATATGTCTGAATATATGGAACGCCATGCGGTCTCACGTCTGATTGGTGCACCTCCAGGTTATGTAGGTTATGACCAAGGTGGCTTGCTTACTGATGCGATCCATAAAAATCCGCATTGTGTACTATTGTTGGATGAGATAGAGAAAGCACATCCTGATGTCTTTAACTTGTTACTACAAGTGATGGATCACGGTTCATTGACAGATAACAATGGTCGTAAATCAGATTTCCGTAATGTCATCATTGTTCTTACCACCAATATTGGTGCTGAAAGCATTTCTCGAACCAGTATTGGTTTTATGGAGCAGGACAATAGCAATGACAATCAGGAAGCGATGAAAAAAGCCTTCTCTCCAGAATTCCGTAACCGTCTGGATGGTGTCATTCAATTTAAAGCTTTGCCAACTACCGTAATCGAATCTGTTGTAGATAAATTCTTGACTGAGTTGCAAGCACAATTGGATGATAAAAAAGTTATTCTGGAAGTCGATCAGAGCGCACGTGAATGGATGGCGGAAAATGGCTATGACCGTTTAATGGGTGCCCGTCCAATGCAACGTCTGATTCAGGAACACTTGAAGAAACCACTTGCTGAAATGATTCTGTTTGGTGAGTTGGCTGATCATGGTGGGAATGTTGCGGTTTCAGTGAAAAAAGAAAATGGTAAGGCAGTTGGTTTGAAACTCGAAGTTTTTGAAGATCAGACGGCTGAACCTGCCTAGTTTTTAGTCGTTTTATTATGGATAACCCGTGTCATTGTGACACGGGTTATTTTTTGCAAGGTTGAATGAATTTTTCTTTGGGTAAAATAGTACCGGCATTTTTGCTGTTTGATTGTACAGCTGTCGCGGAAATTTTAGGTTGTTATTTTCCTTACTTGATTTTAAAGCAAGGGAAATCTGTGTGGTTATGGGTTCCTGCGATCTTGAGTTTGGCGATATTTGTCTGGCTATTAACACTACATCCTGCCGCTTCTGGGGGATTTATATTTTTACGGCCTTATTTTGGTTACATTTTGTTGATCAGGTGGCACTCACACGCTGGGATTTGTTGGGAAGATTAGTCGTGTGGGTTAGTGCGAGCCTGATGATCTTACAACCGCATGGTTTGATACGTTAGGCCTAACCAGTATTCCTTTATCACTTATAGTTAAAATTTACATTCACTATTTTTCATTTCAAATGTGTAGACTTCTTTCTCTGAGCTTAAAGTCATGTGTAGTTGATAAGGGTTAACCTTTTGAAATTCATGTTCGAAAAAATGATGACAATTATTGACCATCGCTTTTTGCAGCAGATGCTTGACTTGATGGTTCCCTATATCCGCCACAAACTGTTCAAAATCAGGGGTAATAATCAGGCCACGTACTTCAATATGATCAGTATAGAGCTGAACCTGTTCTAGAACGGTGTTCTGGTCGACTTGATAGGGGAATGTACGTGAATCCTCATCACTTAACACATCAAGTATTTCAGCTAGTGCTTGTGGATTCTGAATTTTGTATTGAGCATCCAAGATATGCTGTTCGACCAAATAATGGTCGAGTTCAGTCGGTTGTGCATTTGCAGTTAGGCTACAAAGTACTGTGGAGCAGACTAAAACAATTGTCTTTAAGTGCATTTTATTCAAGTCACATATTCACATTTTCATATCATTATAGGATATGCTCGGCAAAAAAAAGCACCCGAAGGTGCTTTATATACAAAAAGCTACTTAGTCTTTTTTCAGGTTTTCATTAAGCAAGAATTCCATCAATGCTTTTTGTGCGTGCAGACGGTTTTCTGCCTCATCCCAAACCACAGAGTTCTTGTGGTCGAGCATATTTTCTGAAATTTCTTCACCGCGATGTGCTGGAAGGCAGTGCATGAATAAACAGTCTGGGTGTGCCAATTCCATCAGTTTTTCATTGACTTGGTAATTGGCAAAGGCTTTTTCACGGATCTTTTGTTCTTCCTCTTGACCCATACTGGCCCATACGTCAGTCACGATGAGGTCAGCATTGACTGCAGCGTCTTCAGCTGAGTCTACGAGTTCAACACAGTGGGCAAACTCTGTTAGGAATTTTTCTTCTGGCTCATAACCTTTAGGCGCAGCAATTTTGAGTTTAAAGCCCCACATATGTGCTGCTTCAATATAGGAATTACACATATTGTTGCCATCACCAATCCAGGCAACGGTCTTGCCTTGAATCGAACCACGATGTTCCTGGAAAGTCTGCATATCCGCAAGCAGCTGGCAGGGATGGTGATCATCAGTCAACGCATTAATCACTGGAACTGTTGAGTAAGATGCAAAACGTTCAACGATGTCATGACCAAAAGTCCGGATCATCACAATATCCAGCATGCTGGAAATAACGCGTGCAGAATCTTCAATCGGTTCACCGCGGCCTAATTGAGTATCACGTGGCGAAAGGAAAATGGCGCTACCACCAAACTGGCACATCCCCGCTTCGAAGGAAATACGGGTACGTGTACTCGATTTCTCAAAAATCATTCCCAATACTTTACCGACAAAAGGTTGATAAACCGTATTGTCATGTTGCATGCGTTTAAGTTCGTGCGCACGTTCTAAAATGCGGTTGAGTTCTAAGCTAGATAAGTCACGTAAAGTAAGAAAATGCCGTAGAGCCATGGTTACTCCACAATAATTGCCGAGTGAAACAACAATTAGTTGCTGGTTAATTGGATAGAAAAGAGAATCGAGTAATATACTATAAGCGCGAGAAAATGCAAAAAAACTAGGCCTTCTGATGGCCTTTTAGGAAAAGATCAACGCAATAAGTGAGGTAATTGATCACTTCCTGATCATCGCACGGTACTTCGATCGCCATAATAATGCACCATTCATAATTACGCAGAATGCTGAAAAACATCATCGCGGAATATAACGGATTGGGGCAGTCCAATTGTCCTTGTTCATGTGCTTTACTTAATGCAGTGGCAATGGTGTGCTGAATATATTGAGGACCTTTTTGATGCAGGTAGAGTGCGAGGTTGGGGTTGCGTTGTGACTGTTCAATCACTAGACGCATAAAAGCCATATTCTGGGGTTGGCGAATATGCTGGTAGAAGCTGATTAAGGTGTTGATCAGGTATCTGCGCAGGTCGATATTTTTGCCATCAAACGGAATACAGATGTCCTGAAAGAACAGCTCACGTCGATAATCGCAAATGGCAGTAAATAGGCCATCTTTGTTGCCAAAATATTTATAGATCGAGGTCTTGGAGCCCCCTGCATGTTGCACGATATCGTCTAGGGAGACAGCATCATAACCATTTTGTAGAAAAAGCTCAGTGGCGCTCAGCAATAAAGCCAGCCGTCGTTCGATGCCGCGACGCGTCTGGGGTTGCTGGCAATCGTGAGGATCGGAAGGAGCGGCGGGTTCGTGCATAGACAGACGGCTAACTGAAGCAGAATAATTAAAAATATGGAGCCGATTATAACCAATTCAATGCTAAATAGCTGTAAGCCTGCGCTCGGAGCGGTTTATTGTTACGTTAAAAATTGATCCATGAAAATACAAAGATTGAGGTTTGTTTTGAAGCGTTGCTAAAACATATGGTGGATACGTCTTTACTTGATCTTTGTTTGAGGTGAAGCAATTATGCAACGTGATGAAAACTGTTTGGTTGATCAGGTTTTTGCTGTTTCAGTATCTCGGTTTACGGCTGCATCGATGAAATTATTGATTCTGATTTTATGGCTAGAGAAAGAGCTAAAACTCAACCTCTTTGTGAGGTGACAGCTCATCGGTCTCAGCAGAAATAAAAAACAGAGGTTTTACTCTGTTTTTTATTTCTGGCGGTGTTAGCGTCTAGTTTTTACTTCAAGCAATACAGGGTCTTCGTTGAGATAGCCAGTTTCTTCAGGAAATGCTAAATATTGTGTGGTGAGCACTACTTTGTTTTGCTGGGGAATATAAAAAGCCTGTTTGACTTTTAATTCGGGTTTATAGCTAACCGCTTGCTGTAATTGACTGCCAAACCAGACTGAAGCGACCTGATATTGATAATGATATTGTTGAACTTTGATATTGGGGTCAACCCAGATAGCAGGTACTGTTCTTTGTTGCTGTTTATTAATAATAATTTTAAAAATTTTTGGGGTAATACGCTGTATCGGTTGTAAACGACGCCTAATCTTGTTCAGTTCAGGCTCAAGAACTTTGTACTGCTGATCATAATCAATCAGACCTGTACGTTTGTTGACATATAAAGAATTCACCTGTGTGAGTTTCGGATAGCGCAGATGTTTGGAGAACTGATAATAATACAGTTGTGGCAAGCGACCGCGGCCATCTTCGAAATGACGGAGTAAATAGAGTTTTTGATCTTTGGCTTCGTAGCCTAAAAATTCAATATGTTGCCCACCACCAACCGTTGCCAAGCTATTCATGGAAATGCAAAGGAAAGCTGAGCCGATGAATAAGGATGTATAGCGCATCTTTAAAACCTCTTAAGGTTGTCATGCTTTATACATCGCACATTCACCGTGATAAAGAAAGCAGGTTTCTATTCAGAATAAGATAACTTTGTATCTTCTTCGTCATCTTCTGCTGTAATGCCCAACTCTTTGAGTTTGCGCGTGAGTGTGTTACGGCCCCAACCCAGCAATTCAGCGGCATGACGCTTACGACCACGGGTTTGCTGCAAAGCCGCATTAATCAGCGTGCGTTCAAACATTGGAGTCGCGATGTCCAGAATTTTCATCTCGCCATTTTTGAGTTTTTGAATTGCCCATTGGCCCAGTAATTCATCCCAGTGATGCAAGGAAACACGGTCAAAACTATTGCTAATAGTTGCTGGTTCACCTGATTTCTGAATGGGAATCTGTTTCAGTTCAGAAGGTAAATCTTCTGGGTAAACTTCGCGTCCAGTGATCATTACCGTGAGCCAGCGGCAGGTATTTTCCAGCTGGCGAACGTTACCTGGCCAAGGCAATTGTTGCATGTAGTCGACTGTTTCCGGACGTAGAATTTTTGGGCTCACGCCAAGTTCTTTACCGGCGCGTGCCAAGAAGTGCTGTGCCAGCATCGGGATGTCTTCACTGCGGTGTGCCAGCTTTGGAATATGAATCCGGATAACATTCAGACGATGGTACAAGTCTTCACGGAAACGGCCTTCGTGGACCAGTTTTTCAAGATCCTGATGTGTCGCTGCCACAATACGCACATCGACTTTCACCGGAATATGTCCACCGACCCGGTAAAATTCGCCATCCGCCAAAACGCGCAGCAAGCGGGTTTGCGTTTCAAATGGCATGTCACCAATTTCATCGAGGAACAGTGTGCCGCCGTTTGCTTGCTCAAAACGACCTTGACGCTGACTGTTGGCACCGGTAAAAGCGCCTTTTTCATGGCCGAACAACTCGGTTTCGATCAGATCCTTAGGGATGGCTGCCATATTTAACGCAATAAATGGCTTGCTACTGCGTGGCGAGTGCTTGTGTAGCGCATGTGCCACTAGTTCTTTACCCGTACCCGATTCACCATTGATCAGTACTGTGATATGCGATTGTGATAAACGACCAATGGCGCGGAATACTTCCTGCATGGCCGGAGATTCACCAATAATTTCTGCTGACTGAATCGGTGAAACGGTTTTGGCAGACTCTTGCTGTTGTAGTTTGTTGACATGCAGAATTGCCCGCTGTACCAGTGCCAATGCTTCATCAATATCAAATGGTTTTGGCAAATATTCAAACGCACCGGTTTGATAGCTGGATACAGCCGACTCAAGATCCGAATGGGCTGTCATGATGATGACAGGTAAATCCGGGTAGCTGCTTTTTACCTTGCCGAGGAATGTCAAACCATCGACACCAGGCATACGGATATCGGTTAAGATGACGTCTGGAGTATCTGCGGCTAACTGATCTAGCGCGCTTTGGGCTTCTTCGAAACTTCTGACATCTAATCCTTCTTCTTTAAAGGTTTTTTCCAAAACCCAGCGCATGGCGCGATCGTCATCGATTACCCATATTTTATTTCGCGACATGGTTTGACTCCCAAGGTAAATATAAGCTGAATACTGTTTTTCCTGGAACAGATTGGCATTCAATCATTCCGTTATGTTGGTGCATGATGTTCTGGGCGATACTTAAGCCCAATCCGGTTCCTTTAGCACGTCCTGTAACCAAAGGATAGAACACGGATTCCAGAATTCCTTCCGGAACACCTGGCCCATTATCTTCAATATCGATCCGAACCGCGGAGCGATGCAATACACCATTAATAGTGACCAAACGCTGAATACGCGTTCTTAAAATCAATTCTGGTTGATGTTCGACAAAAAATTCTTTGTTTTCTGTTACGGCTTGTACTGCATTCACGCTGATATTGAGCATGACCTGAATCAGCTGATCACGGTCTGCTAGAACTTCCGGAAGTGATAGATCATAATCGCGGGAAATTTTAATTTTCTTTTTGGTCTGATTCACGATCAATGAACGGACACGTTCAAGGGGCTCATGCACATTGACCAATTCATAGCTGGGTAACTGACGTGAGCCCAGCATGGTATCTGCTAGATTACGCAGACGATCTACTTCATCAATGATAATGTCGGTGAATTCTGCATATTGTGGATCATTTAAACTGCGTGCTAACAGTTGCGTCGCACCACGAATACCCGCCAACGGGTTCTTGATTTCATGCGCGACACCGCGAATGAGCTGACGAGCGACCTGATGCTGCTGAATGAAATTTTCTTCTTTGGAAATTTTCAGCATGCGGTCAATCGCATTTAATTCGATCAGGAGTAAAGGATGGTACTTTTTGCCAGAGTTGAGTTGGGATGCAGTGTAATCCACATGAATAGGTTTGAAATTAACACTGATGACTGCTTCACGGCGGGTATAGGGTTGACCGGTTTTTAGTGTATTGAGCAGTGCTTCATGCGTGTTGAAAGGGTCATCAGGCGCATGTAATAAATTTAGAACTGGCTGACCAGAAGCGCGTAACAGGCTAATATCGAATAAAGCTTCGCACGCAGAGTTCAAATAAAAGACATTCAGGTTACTATCGACCAACATAATTGCAGTGGTCAGATTATCTACCAAGAGGCGGTAGTCAATAGTAGAGCTTTGATCCATTAGCGAATGATTCCTGTATTAAAATAGCGCAATGGCATCTTCATTTTTTTGATTGTCTCCCTGTAATGAGACATCTTGGTGAAAAAAACTCCCTCTAAGTAAGCAAAATGCACGCCAACTTTCTAGGTCAAGTGAATTTGAAAGAGATGAAGATGAAAAGTGCGCTGAAATTGGTCTTTATCGTTGTGATGATTTGCACTCTGATCTTACCTGAAAAAAATACTTGAGCCAAAATGGTGCATTTGAATTATTTTGCAAAAAGATAGGTTGTATTTTGGTGCATTATACAAAGAGTCAGCTGGACAACTATTTTTATCAACGGAAAAGACATACAATACGCCCATTCTAGTGGAGCGCAGATTCATGAAGACCCCCAAAGTCGGTTTCGTTTCTTTAGGTTGTCCTAAGGCATTGGTAGATTCTGAACGAATTTTAACTCAGTTGAAAACTGAAGGTTATCAAGTAGCATCGGATTATGAAGGTGCTGATCTAGTTGTTGTTAATACCTGTGGTTTTATTGAATCTGCAGTACAAGAATCGTTAGATGCGATTGGCGAAGCCATGAATGAAAATGGCCGCGTGATTGTGACGGGGTGTCTAGGTAAAGATGAAGATAAAATTCGTCAAATGCACCCCAACGTCTTAAAAGTGACCGGTGCTGCAGCCTATCAGGATGTGATGGAAGCTGTACACGAATATGTTCCGGCACCGCCAAAGCATAATCCGTTTATTGATCTGGTTCCAGAACAGGGCGTACGTTTAACGCCAAAACATTATGCTTATCTGAAAATTTCTGAAGGCTGTAATCACCGTTGCACTTTCTGCATCATCCCAAGTATGCGTGGTGATCTGGTATCGCGTCCGGTCGGTTCTGTTTTAGAAGAAGCAGCAGCACTAAAGCGTGCGGGTGTGAAAGAAATCCTGGTGATTTCTCAGGATACCTCGGCCTATGGCGTAGATACCAAGTACAAGCTGGATTTCTGGAACGGTCAGCCTGTTAAAACCAAATTCTATGACATGTGTGAAGCTTTGGGCCAGTTGGGCATCTGGGTGCGTTTACATTATGTATACCCATATCCACATGTGGATGCCGTAATTGACTTGATGGCACAAGGTAAGATCCTGCCGTATCTGGATATTCCTTTCCAACATGCCAGCCCGAAAATTCTCAAATTGATGAAACGCCCGGCACACAGTGAAAATACACTGGAGCGTCTCAAAGTTTGGCGTGAAAAATGCCCTGACTTGGTCATTCGTTCAACCTTTGTCGTTGGGTTCCCGGGTGAAACAGAAGAAGATTTCCAGATGCTCCTCGACTGGCTGAAAGAAGCCCAGCTGGATCGAGTGGGTTGCTTTACCTATTCACCGGTTGAAGGTGCTACAGCAAATGACTTGCCAGATCACGTACCGGAAGAGATTAAGCAAGAGCGTTATGAACGTTTCATGCAGGTACAGCAAGAAATCTCGGCAGCCAAGCTCCAGCAGCGTATTGGTCAAACCATGACTGTATTGGTCGATAGTCTCGAAGAAGAGTTCCCGGTCGCTGTGGCGCGTTCTTATGCAGATGCACCTGAAATTGATGGTAATGTATTTGTCGAAGACATTGATAAATCCAAAATTAAGCCGGGCGATTTGTTAGAAGTCGAAATTACCGACGCGGATGAATATGATCTGTTTGCCAAGTTGATTCAGATTAAATCGGCCTAAGTACAGACCTAGACTTAAAAAGAATTTTCATTTTTAAACTTTATTTGGAGCAGCAACATGGCAGACTCAAAAACCCCACGTTACTCACGTATCTTGTTGAAACTTTCCGGTGAGGCTCTGTCCGGTAATAAAGATATGGGAATCGATGCTCAAGTTTTGGATCAGATGTCTTTGTCGATTGCACACTTGGTGGGTCTAGGTGTGCAAGTGGGTATTGTGGTCGGTGGCGGTAACCTTTACCGTGGTAGCCAGTTACAAAAAGATGGTCTAGTTGGTCGCGTAACTGGCGATCAGATGGGAATGCTAGCCACTGTAATGAATGGTCTCGCAATGCGTGATGCTTTGGTGCGCCGTAACATTAAAACCCGTTTAATGTCAGCACTGCCGATTGGTACGGTGGTTGAACCTTATTCGAGCCGTGATGCAATTCGTCATTTATCACAGGGTGAGGTCTGCGTTTTTGTGGCCGGTACAGGCAACCCATTCTTTACGACAGACACTGCTGCGTGTTTACGTGGGATCGAGATTGAAGCTAACCTCATTTTGAAAGCTACAAAAGTGGATGGTGTTTACAACAAAGATCCAAGTAAATATGAAGATGCTGTGAAATATGACAGCCTGACTTTTGACCAGGTGCTTGATGAGAAATTGGGTGTCATGGATTTAACGGCGATTTGCTTATGCCGTGATCATAATGTGCCATTACAAGTATTCGACATGAATAAATCAGGTGCATTGCTTTCTGTGGTCATGGGCGAAAAAGAAGGTACCCGCGTCACGAACTAATGTACGCTTGGCCTAAAGCTCTTTATACTAGCGCTATTTTGTTATAACGAAACACCTTTGAATAAATCAGTAAGGAAGATCTTATGATTAACGATCTTAAAAAAGACAGCGAACAACGCATGCAAAAAACCCTTGAGTCTTTAGAGCAGGGTTTTGCCAAAGTTCGTACCGGCCGTGCGCATCCATCCATTCTGAATGGTGTGATGGTTCCTTACTACGGCTCTGACGTGCCTTTAAACCAAGTGGCGAACGTCGGTGTTGAGGATTCCCGTACATTGATCGTGCAGCCATTTGAACGTACGATGGTTTCTGCAATTGATAAAGCAATTCGTGAGTCTGACCTTGGATTAAACCCGATTACTGCGGATTCTATTCGTGTTCCGCTACCTGCGTTAACTGAAGAAACGCGTCGCGATATGCAGAAAGTGGCGCGTTCTGAAGCTGAAAATGCTAAAGTCGCGATCCGTAATATCCGTCGTGATGTTTTAGGTGACTTAAAAGCATTATTGAAAGAAAAAGAAATTTCTGAAGATGATGACCGCCGTGCTGCAGAAGACATCCAAAAAATTACTGATAAATACGTTGCAGAAGTCGATAAACGTCTTGCCGCTAAAGAAGCTGAATTGATGAAGGTCTAATTCAATGACCTCTTCTGAAGACAACCATCTTCCTCAGCATGTTGCCATCATCATGGATGGCAACAACCGTTATGCCAAAAAATATCACATGCAAAAAGGTGCTGGACATCGAGAAGGAAAAGCGATTCTTGATCCGATTGTTGATCATTGCATCCTACGAGGTATTCCAGCGCTGACGGTTTTTGCATTTTCCAGTGAGAACTGGAATCGCCCGCAGTTTGAGGTGGATCTTCTCATGGCATTGCTTGAAGAGACCATTCATGAGCAATTGCCGCGAATGGAGCAATTCAATATTGCCTTGCGTTTTATTGGGGATCGTTCACGTTTGTCCTCAAAATTACGTGAATTGATGACCTATGCAGAAGAGCGTACCGCTAGTTTTACGAGAATGACGCTGACTATCGCGATTAGCTATGGTGGCATGTGGGATATTGCACAAGCCGCACAGAAAATCGCACAAGCTGCAGTCAATCATGAAATAGACATCAGCCAGATTGATGCGGAGTTGTTTGGTCGATATGTCAGCTTGGCTGATTTACCTCCTGTCGATTTATTAATCCGCACAGCTGGAGATTATCGTTTGTCAAATTTTCTGTTATGGCAAACGGCGTATGCTGAGTTGTACTTTACCCAAACCTTATGGCCTGAATTTACGGCTGAAGAATTTGATCATGCTTTGGAAGTCTTCGCTGGACGTGAGAGACGCTTTGGTAAAACATCAGAGCAAATCCAACAAGAGAACAATTGAGAACGTATAAATGTTAGAGCGGATTATTACCGCCTTGGTCTTGGTGGCAGTTGTACTGAGCTGCATGTTTGCTACGCAATCTTATTATCCAATGTTGATCTTGATGATGGTCGCGGCCGGGGTGGCAGGTTATGAGTGGTTTAAACTCATGCCGAGAAAAAGCAAATTTGTCATTAAACCTTTGGCTTTGGGTTTTGGTATTTTAACAACCTTATTATCAGGGCTGGCTTTATATTTTGATGATATGGTTATGCTGCTATGGTCAGCATCCATCTTAACCTGGTTGTTTGGGGCTTATTGGGTGAAGTCTTATCCCGAATATGAGGGATGGTATAATCCAAGCTTATATCTAGTGGGACTTATTCTAGTTTCCGCCGCCGTTACAGCAATTTTTTCCGTCTGGCAAAGTTCACCATGGTGGTTGATGTATCTGTTCTTGCTGGTCTGGGGCGCAGACAGTGGGGCCTATTTTGTTGGGCGTAAGTTTGGCAAAAAGAAACTAGCACCAGACGTGAGTCCAAATAAATCGGTTGAAGGTTTGTATGGTGGGATTATTACTGTAGCCATCATTATCGTATTGGTTCAATCGAGCTATTTGGATTTAACTCTTTCTCAGCATATCCTGTTTATGGTGCTTTCTCTGGTTACGGTTTTTGCTTCGGTGTTGGGTGATCTGTTTGAATCGATGATCAAGCGTCGTGCCGGCATCAAAGATTCAGGACGTATTTTACCCGGCCATGGTGGAGTGCTGGATCGTATCGATTCATTACTGGCTGCAGCACCTGTTTTTGCTGCGGGTATGTATGTACTAAAACTTATGGGTGTGGATTTATAAATGTCACAAGCGGTTTGCATATTAGGGGCTACAGGTTCTATCGGTCAAAGTACGCTTAAGGTGTTAGAACAACATCCTGATAAGTATTCTGTTTTTGCGGTTACGGCACATAGCCGAATGGAAGCACTGGTCGAAATATGTAAACGCTACCATCCTAAAGTCGTTGTGGTTCCTGCTGAACATGTAGATCCATTACGCCAGATGTTAAAACAGGTCGAACTTGAGCATATTGAAATTCTGACTGACGAAGCGGGTTTAATTGCAGTGTCTGAGCATCCGGAAGTGGATGTCGTGATGGCTGCTATTGTCGGAGCTGCCGGTTTGCTACCGACCTTGGCCGCTGTAAAAGCAGGCAAGCGGGTTCTCCTGGCCAATAAAGAAGCTTTGGTAATGTCCGGTGACCTGATGATGCAGGCAGTTCATGAGCATCAGGCGTTATTGTTGCCCGTAGATTCTGAACATAATGCGATTTTCCAATGTTTGCCACCGGATTATTTGTATGCCCCACGTGATGGACAGCCGAAATTGGGTGTGTCTCGTGTCTTATTAACTGCTTCAGGTGGGCCATTTTTACAGCATAGTCTAGAGCAGCTCAAAACGGTGACACCGCAACAGGCATGCAAACACCCGAATTGGTCCATGGGACAAAAAATTTCCGTTGATTCAGCTACTTTGATGAATAAAGGTTTGGAGTTGATCGAGGCCTGTCATCTCTTCTCCATTTCAGAAGCCTATGTCACAGTAGTGGTGCATCCACAAAGTATCATCCATTCTATGGTGCAATATGTTGATGGTTCTACGCTAGCACAATTAGGAAATCCTGATATGTGTACACCGATCGCACATGCATTGGCATGGCCAGAACGTATTCATACCCATGTGCCAGCATTGGATCTGTTTGTTCATCAACAGCTGAATTTTCAGGAACCCGATACTGTTCGCTTTCCTGCACTGAAATTGGCGCGTCAAGCCATGCAGGCAGGCGGTTTGAGTCCGGCTATTCTGAATGCGGCAAATGAAATCGCAGTTGCTGCCTTTTTGAACCAGCAAATTGGTTTTACTGAAATTCCACAAGTAGTTGAACAAACCTTACAAACGGTTGAAAATGGAGCAGCGAATCAGCTAGAGCTGATTCTGCAGGCTGATGCACGTGCTCGTCATTGCGCCCATCAATACATAACGCAACTCAGGAGTTGATGATGAATGCCTTGTTTATCATAGTTGCTGCAATTTTTTTGCTTGGTCCATTGATTGCGATTCATGAATTTGGACATTATTGGGTAGCTCGTAAACTTGGCGTGAAAGTCCTGGTGTATTCCATCGGTTTTGGTCCGACGTTGTTGAAATGGACCTCAAAAAAATCGGGCATTCAATATCAGCTTTCGGCATTACCCTTGGGTGGTTATGTCAAGATGCTGGATGAGCGTGAAGGTGATGTTGCTGAGCAGGATTTACCTTATGCATTTAACCGCCAAGCACCATGGAAGCGTATTGCGATTGTTGCAGCGGGCCCGCTCATTAACCTGATCTTTGCAATTCTGTTGTTCTGGGTTTTATTTTTGCCAGCTCAGGAGCAGTTAAATACCCGTATTGGTAAAGTGCTTCCAGCAAGCCCTGCGGCAGCTGCGCAATTACAAGTTGGAGACAAAGTTACTGCAATTGATGGTACACCGACAGCCACTTGGGAAAAATTAAACTATGCCTTGGTGGATCGTGCAGGAGAAACCGGTACGGTTCAGGTGCAGGTTGAGCGTCAAGGCCAAGTGCAAAATTTTAATTTACCGATTCAAAATTTTCTGAAAGATCAAAGTCAATCACCTTTAGAGATTTTGGGCTTTGTCCCTTATCGTCCTGTCATTCCGGCAGTTGTGCACAAGCTGAGTGAAGACGGGGCTGCAATCCGTCAAGGAATGAAAGAGGGAGATCGTATTGTCGCGATTGATGGCATCAAGATGCACGACTGGTTCGATGTGGTAGATAAGGTGCAAAAATCACCGGAAAAACTGTTGAAAATTGACGTGCTACGCCAAGGGCAGCTCGTACAGCTTGAGGTCATGCCACAAGGTCAGCGTGACAATATGGGGAATGTGAGTGGTGTGCTGGGCGTACAAAATAATCCCGGTAAAGTGTCCATTCCTGCAGAATACAAACAGACTTTGCAATATAATCCGGCAGAAGCATTGATGATGGCGGTGGACAAAACGGGCCAACTTTCAGGCATGATTTTGAATTCAATCACCAAAATGATTCGTGGTCTGATTGGTTTGGAGAATCTGTCTGGCCCAATTACGATTGCTAAAGTGGCTGGGCAAAGTGCTGAAATGGGCTGGCAGACGTTTATTTCTTTTATGGCGCTCATGAGTGTGAGTTTGGGAATTTTAAACTTATTACCGATCCCAATGCTTGATGGTGGTCACTTAGTCTATTATTTTATTGAGGCCATTCGAGGCAAGCCGGTTTCTGAACAAATACAATTAACCGGTTTAAAAATTGGTATGGTACTGCTCGGAAGTATGATGCTTTTAGCATTATTTAATGATTTTATGCGTTTATAACAACGTAGAAGATGGAATAAATTAACTTTTACTGGAAATTTGGCATGCGGCACACACATTTATTTATGCCTTTGGCACTCGTCAGTGCGATGGTAACAGTACAACAAGCATATGCGGCAGATGAGTTTATTGCGCGTGATATAAAAATTGAAGGCCTCGTTCGCTTAACGCCGACCAATGTGTACAGCATGTTGCCAATCACCAGTGGGGATCGTGTTGATGATGCCCGTTTGGCCAGTGCAATCCGTACCTTGTATGCCACTGGACTTTTTGATGATATTAAAGCGTTTAAACAGAATGATGTTTTAGTTTTCCAGGTTGTTGAACGTCCTGTCATTTCAAAAATCGAATTTAAAGGCAACAAGCTGATTCCAAAAGAAGCGTTGGAAGATGGCTTGAAAAAAATGGGAATGTCAGAAGGTGAGGTGCTGAAAAAATCGGCCTTACAAACCCTGGAAACTGAACTTGAGCAGCAATATGCTCAACAAGGCCGTTATGATGCTGATGTTCGGGTAGAAACGATTGCTCGTCCGAACAACCGTGTTGATGTTGTGATTAACTTTGTAGAAGGCACAGCAGCCAAAGTCTTCGATATCAATATCATCGGTAACACCATTTTTAAAGATGATGAAATCAAACAGGTCTTTGCGGTAAAAGAAACGGGTTGGACTTCTGTTATTTCACGCAACGACCGTTATGCACGTGAAAAAATGGCGGCGAGTCTAGAAGCATTGCGTGCATTGTATCTCAATAAAGGTTATATCAATTTTACGATTAACAGTTCTAATCTCAACATCAGTGAAGACAAGAAGCATATCTTTATTGAAGTGTCGGTTGATGAGGGTGAGCGCTTCAAATTTGGTCAAACCAAATTTTTAGGTGATGCCCTTTATAAAACTGAAGAACTACAAGCCTTGCAGCTCTATAAAGCTGGCGAAATCTACTCGCAGGAAAAGGTAAATAACGTTAAGCAGTTATTGCTACGTAAGTATGGTAATGCTGGTTATTACTTTGCCGAAGTGAATGTAGTGCCACAGATCAATAATGAAACAGGCGTTGTTGATCTCAATTATTATGTCAATCCAGGTCAGCAGGTGACTGTACGACGGATTAATTTTGCTGGAAATACCAAAACGGCAGATGAAGTTTTGCGTCGTGAAATGCGCCAAATGGAAGGTGCTTTAGCCAGTAATGAAAAAATTGATCTGTCGCGTGTACGTTTAGAGCGTACGGGCTTCTTTAAGACAGTGAATATCAAACCTGTCCGTATTCCAAATACGCCAGACCAAGTGGATTTAAATGTTGATGTAGAAGAGCAGCATTCAGGCACCAGTACGCTGGCTGTCGGCTATTCACAAAGTGGGGGTATTACCTTCCAGGCGGGATTAAGTCAGACCAACTTCCTGGGAACGGGTAACCGCGTATCCATTGATTTGTCGCGTTCACAAACTCAGGATTATTATAACTTGAGCGTCACTGATCCGTACTTCACCATTGATGGTGTAAGCCGTGGTTATAACGTTTACTATCGTAAAACCAAACTTGATAGTAGCTATAACGTGAACAACTATGTGACGGATAGCGTGGGTGCTAGTCTCAGTTTTGGTTATCCAATTGATGAAAATCAGAGCCTCAGTGCTTCAGTCAATGTCGATCAGACGGATGTCAAAACAGGTGAGTATGTCTCCACGTATATCGCTGACTACCTTGCAGCTAATGGTGGACCCGATAACCAGTTTTTGACTTATAACCTGAATTTGGGCTGGTCTTACAATACATTAAACCGTCCGATTTTCCCAACCTCAGGGATGTCGCATCGTGTCAACTTTGAAACAGCAGTACCGGGCAGTGATGTCGAATACCAAAAAGTCACTTATGATGCTCAAGCTTTCTTGCCGTTAGGTCACGATTTTGTACTACGTGGCTATGGTAAATTAGGCTATGGTAATGACTTGCCATTCTATAAAAACTTCTACGCAGGTGGTTATGGTTCGGTACGTGGCTATGATGTTAATACCTTAGGCCCTAAATATCCTGGTATTTATTATACTGATCCTACATCGCCTGGATATGGTACTGATCCGGATCCAGAACGGGTTGGCGGTAATGCTTTGGTTCAATTTGGTACAGAATTAGCTTTACCATTACCATTTAAAGGTGATTGGACGCGTCAAGTGCGACCAGTCCTTTTTGCTGAAGGCGCACAAGTGTTTGATACACAATGTGATGTGCCACGTGATGCAACTACACGCCAAGACTGTGAAGATAATTATGGTTTTGACTTGGGTAATCTACGCTATAGTGTAGGTGTAGGCTTTACCTGGATTACCATGATTGGTCCACTTTCATTAAGTTATGCCTTCCCGCTGAACGATAAAGAAGGTGATCAAACCAAGTCAGTTCAGTTTGAAATCGGTCGTACTTTCTAAGTACGGCCTTTTCAGCAAAAATTTCAGTCCTCATAACAGGATGGTAATGATGAAGAAAATAAAAATGCTGTTATTAGCAATGGGGATGGGGTTGTCCGCATTGGGCCATGCTGCAGGATATGGGGTGGTAGATCTAGCAAAAGTGGTTGAGAATAGCACTTATCTGAAGCAGCAGAATACCAATCTTGGTCAGACGATTAAGCCATCGACGACCAAATTGGAACAGTTGAGCCGTGAAATCGAAGCACTCAAAAAGCAGGCGCAAATTGCTCCTGCTACTGAAGTTGCTCAATTGCAAACGCAATATCAGGCAAAAGTGGATGAATTCAATCAGATTCAGCAACAGTTGCAAAAAACCGTGCAAGGAATTTTGCAAACCATGAATAAAACCATGGAGAGTCGGGTTAAACAGGCCGCAGAGCAATTGCGTCAAGAAAACAAATTAGATTTTGTTTTGAATAAAAACTCTGCGCTTGCTTATGACGCTAAGTATGATTTAACTGATAAAATGATCCAAAAGGTTAACGCATACAAATAATCAATGAATCGTCATCAATACCGTTTAGAAGATTTGGCTCATCTGGTTCAAGGTGAGCCAGTCGGCCAAGTAGATCTCAAACTACAAGGGCTTGCCAGTTTAGACGCGGCTCGAAAACAGCATATTTCCTTCGTCAATGCGGATAAATATCTGGATCAGGCACGTCAGTCACAAGCGGGAGCCTTGATCGTAACCGCAGATCTTCGAGAAAAAATCCCCGAACATCAGAACCTTATTGTTGTCGCTAATCCTTATCTCGCTTTTGCTATTTTAACTCATGTCTTTGAGAAGAAAGTGACGGAACGAGGCATTGAAAGTACGGCACAGATCCATGAGTCAGCCATTATCGCGGATAGTGCTTACATTGGGCACTATGCAGTCATTGGTGAAAATTGTGTGATCGGCGATGACACGGTCATCCAATCACATGTAAAAATAGACCATGGGGTCGAAATTGGTAAAGAATGCTTTATTGATTCACATGTGACCTTAACAGGTGAATGTAAAATAGGCGATCGTGTACGTATTCATGCCAATACTGTCGTCGGTAGTGAAGGTTTTGGCTTTGCCCCTTATCAGGGGAAATGGCATCGTATCGCCCAGTTGGGTTCGGTGCATATTGGAAATGATGTCCGAATCGGTTCAAATTGTAGTATCGATCGAGGCGCCCTCGATGACACGATTATTAAAGATGGTGTGATTATTGATAATCTTGTGCAAATCGCACATAACGTACAAATTGGCTCAAACACCGCGATAGCTGCAACTTGTGCGATTGCTGGCAGCACTAAAATTGGCAAAAATTGTATCCTAGGTGGTGCATGTGGGGTCGCAGGGCATCTGACTATTGCGGATAATGTGACACTTACAGCAATGTCAATGGTCACAAAAAATATTTCTGAGACGGGGACGTATTCTTCAGGCACCAGCTTTATGGAAAATAGTCAGTGGAAACGCTCTGTTGTACGTCTGAGACAATTAGCAGATGTGCCATTGACCCAACTGATGAAACGACTTGATCATATGCAGGCTCAAATTGAGTCTCTTGAATCAACTTTTAAATTGCGTAAGTAGACATATGATAACTGAGTCAAAATCTCCAGAATTTACTATTCCTGAATTGCCAATGCACAGCCAGACGTTGCGTGAATATCTACCGCACCGTTATCCGTTCCTGTTGGTAGACCGTGTAACTGAAGTACATGAAAATAGCATTGTGGGTTATAAGAACGTTTCAATTAATGAAGAATTCTTACAGGGGCATTTTCCTGAATATCCTATTATGCCGGGTGTGCTCATCGTTGAAGCACTTGCTCAAATTTCAGGTGTATTAAGCTTCATCATGAATGGTGAGAAGCCAACACCAGGATCTTTATTCCTGTTTGCGGGTGCTGAACGCGTACGTTTTAAAAAACAAGTGGTTCCAGGTGACCAACTCGTATTAAAATCTGAGTTGGTAATGCAAAAACGTGGCATTTACAAATATAATTGTACGGCTACTGTTGATGGCATTGTTGCAACCACAGCCGAAATCATGATTTCGCACCTTAGAAAATAGAGCAGGCATGAGCAATAACGATCTAATCCATTCCACCGCTATTATTGACTCATCCGCAGTCATTGCTCCCGATGTTCAGATTGGTCCTTACTGTATTATTGGTCCAAACGTGACGATTGGTGCAGGCACTAAACTCCATTCGCATGTCGTAGTTGGTGGTTTTACCCGTATTGGTCAGCATAACGAAATCTTTCAGTTTGCGAGTGTGGGTGAAGTTTGCCAGGATCTAAAATACCGTGGTGAAGAAACCTGGTTAGAGATTGGTGATCATAACCGGATCCGCGAACATTGCAGTCTGCATCGTGGTACGGTTCAAGATAACAGTTTGACCAAAATCGGTAGTCATAATCTGCTCATGGTAAACACACATATTGCCCATGACTGTATCGTCGGTGACCATAACATTTTTGCCAATAACGTGGGTGTCGCAGGTCATGTTCATGTAGGTAGTCATGTAGTGGTTGGTGGTAACTCGGGAATCCATCAGTTCTGTAAGATTGATTCCTATAGTATGATCGGTGGCGCTTCTTTAATTGTTAAAGATGTGCCGGCTTATGTCATGGCTTCGGGTAACCCTGCACATGCCTTTGGTTTAAATATTGAAGGAATGCGTCGTAAGGGTTGGTCAAAAGATGTAATTCAAGGTTTACGTGAAGCATTCAAGTTGATTTATAAAGCCAATCTTACGACTGAACAAGCAGTTGCACAGATCCGCACAGAAATTCTTCCACAGGTGCCTGAAGCACAGTTGTTAGTGGATTCACTTGAGAATTCCGCTCGTGGTATTGTGCGTTAATTGTTAAGTTGCATAAAAAAAGACACCCTAGGCGGTGTCTTTTTTTATGCAGGCATGTGCGAAGCAGATTTTATTTTTTCACAAAACCTGCTTCTTCAGACTTTGGATAAGTAGCCAACAATTTTGTGCGATATTGACTGGCTAAGATATTATTGCGGTCAACGTTCTTGGCAATACTGTAGAGTTGATACAGAGCACGGGGAGCCTTTGCTGACTGAGAAAATTTGGTGGAGACTATCGTATAATTCTTTTTCGCTTCCGCATAGTTTGGCGGATCAATCGCTAGATTAAATTCAGCTAACCAGTAATAGGCATTACCTGTGTAAACGCTGTTTGGATGGTTCTTCACAAAATTTTGCATGGGGGTAATGGCTTTTTTTGCTCCCCCTTGCTTATAGGCGTCTAATGCCACTGTGTAGGCTGCTTTTTCCAATTCACTCGATTCTGCTATTTTGCTTGCAGCCGTTATTGATGGGGGCGTACTTGCTATTGCAGAACTAGGCGTAGTTACTTGGGAAGTCGGTACGGCGGCTGGTTGACTTGGTGTTACAGTATCTTGAGGGGGTGTCTGATTCTCTTCTTCAGTAGATGTTTCAGGTTCAATTTTTTGTTGTAATAACTGTAGACGCTGATCTAGATCGGTATAGCGATTGGTCAGTTCACTTTTTAGTTTTTCAATTTCATTTTCTTGTTCTTCTAGTTTGCCCCGTAGGCTGCGAATATCATTTTCCAGTTGCTGATTCTTTTGAATGAGCTGCCAGTTTAAATTGCCTGCAGGTGATTCTTGTGGAGCAAGGGCATAGCTTGGGCTGCTGCGATTTGATTCACTCAAAGCACGTGATTCAATCGGAATATTGGCATAAACGGAAGCGGAACCCATTAGGGCAAGTAGAGAGAAAACATGCTGTTTGAGCATAAGAGTGTAATCCATCGTGTAATGCAAGGGGTATAAAGCCATTAGCTAAAGCTAGCAGATGCTTTTACCACCATAATTGAGTAATAGTGCCATTTAAAACGGCTCGTTTATGAATTGCAATCATGTTTTACAATGTTCAAGTATTTTTATTTAAATCTTATTGAGTGATCGGGCATTTTTATGGGGGGAATTATCATTATCTCTATATATTTGTTGAGGAAATAAGCAAATAGTATGGGAATGTCTCAAAATGAGTGGCTGGGGCTTGCAAGTTAATGAAAAATCTCTATACTCTGTTCCTGCAATGGTAGCCCTGCTGGTGGCTTCGCAATTGTACTCTGTAAACCCCGCCAGGACCGGAAGGTAGCAACGGTAGCAGATCTATAATGTGCCGAGGTTTTGCTAGTAGGGTTGCCACCATCATTCTTCTGTCGTTCGACAAATTGCTTTCATTATCGCTTCCATATCAAAACCTCTATATTGCAAAAAGCGGATCTGCTTGGCTTTGGTTTTCATATCTGGTGCGACTGCTGTTCCAAATTTCTTAACTTTTAATTGATAAGCCTGTTCAGCCCAATCCATTTCTTGTAAATCTTCAGCAATCAAAAGCATATCGATCTGTTTATCTTTGAGTGCCTGTTTGATCCGGTTGGGTCCCTTGCCACGACGAATTTGGCTATTGACGATGAGTTCGGCCACACGCTGATCACTCTGATAGTGGTTTTCACTCAGTTCTTCGACCAGATGTTCGACTTCCTGTAAATCCGCTGCATGCAAACCCAGTTTGGCAAGTAGCTCTGCTTTGGAGTATTCCCGTTTGGTCAGTAGGGCAAAGGCATAAGAGCGTAAACGGCTGCCAGTCAGGAGCTGGCGCTGAGGTTTTTCATTTGCTGTCATATTGATCATGATCCCTTGATGTAAAAAACGCCCCGAAGGGCGTTTTTTATTGAATATCGGTTAGCCTTCTAAAAAATCAGGTTGTTCATCATCTTCAAGTTCTGCATTCGCAGGTGCGCTATTGGCTGAGGTTAGCAATTGATCGCGGATCATGCGTTCAATTTCGTCTGCCAAAGCCAGGTTTTCTTCTAGGTAACGGATAACATTGTTTTTACCTTGGCCAATTTTATTGCCCTGATAAGAGTACCATGCACCAGCTTTTTGGATTAGATCTTGTTGTACCGCTAAATCAACTAACTCGCCCATATGGTTGACCCCTTTGCCATACAGAATTTGGAAGAGGGCTTCTTTAAATGGTGGAGCCATTTTGTTTTTCACGACTTTAACTTTGGTTTCCGAACCAATAATCTCATCGCCTTCTTTGACTTGACCTACGCGGCGAATATCCAGGCGTACAGAAGCATAGAACTTCAGGGCATTACCACCAGTAGTGGTTTCGGGGCTACCAAACATCACGCCAATCTTCATACGGATCTGGTTGATGAAGATTACCATACAGTTAGAACGTTTGGCATTACCGGTGATTTTACGCAGTGCCTGACTCATCAAGCGTGCCTGCAGACCCATGTGGGAATCACCCATTTCGCCTTCAATTTCGGCGCGTGGCGTCAAGGCGGCCACGGAGTCGACGACAATCAGGTCAATCGCACCTGAACGAACTAGCATGTCGGCAATTTCTAGTGCCTGTTCACCATTGTCTGGTTGAGAGACCAGAAGATTGTCGATGTCGACACCCAGTTTACGTGCATATTGTGGGTCAAGTGCATGTTCTGCATCGATAAACGCACAGGTGCCACCAGCCTTTTGACATTGCGCAATTGCTTGCAAAGTCATAGTGGTTTTACCTGAAGATTCAGGACCGTAGATTTCCACGATGCGGCCTTTTGGCAAACCGCCAATGCCTAACGCGATATCTAGGGTAAGCGAACCTGTTGATACGGCTTCAACCGCCTGAACCGTGTTATCACCCAAACGCATGACGGTATTTTTACCAAATTGCTTTTCAATCTGGCTTAAAGCAGCATTCAGCGCTTTACTCTTATTCTCATCCATCTCGTAACCTCAAAACGATGCACATTCACTATTCACTTAAGTGGATGGTTAAACTTTCAACTTGTTTCCACCGTTTTATAGTGACAGATCTTTCTTTTATATTCCATGTCATATCCGTCTGCTACGACATGATATGACGTCCTGTTTTAATCATCATTATAAGACCAATGCTGGTCATATTGTTGATCATTATCCTGTTTAAACTTGCTGATTTGACGACGGTCCTTTTTGCTTGGTCGATGATCAGGTCGTGCTAGATTATGCAATTTTCGTTGCGATGCGATTAATTCCCGACGAGCAACACTGACTTCTGTCTCGCGATACAGTTGCTGAGCGATCGGTGCAGGTCCACGTACAGCTGAAAGGGCTTCTACAACCACGGTTTTACGATCGAAACCCTGTTGAATCGTCAGTTCCATACCAATACGGATTTCTTTGGAGACTTTCACCCGTTCATTGTTGTGGTGGACTTTGCCACCTTCAATGGCCGCTTTAGCCATTGAACGGGTTTTAAAAAAACGTGCAGCCCAAAGCCACTTGTCCACACGCATACTTTCAGTGGTCGAAAGGTCAAGCTGTTTTTGCATCGAGGTCCTTTAAATTGAATTGAGCGAGTAGGGGAAGGAATTCGGTTAAATGATCAATAGCGGGGTAGTCAAGTTCATGTGACTGGCGCTGTGCTTTTTGGGTGGAGGGTTGGGTTATGGTCACCAAATGCTGGATCCCGAAACGTTGCGCACAAGCAAGGACGGCTGCAGTGTCATCGATTAATACAGCCTGGGTTGGATCGAAAGGATGCATGGATTGCAGGATCTGCCAGAACTCAACATATTCTTTGGAATAGCCGATCTGCTCACTGCTGATCATCACGTCAAAATAGGGTTGTAGGTCGACATTCTCAAGCTTAAGCGCTAGACCAGCACAGTCCGCATTCGTTACTAGCCAGCAGCGATAACCTTGCTCTTTGAGCATTTTGAGTAGTTCAAAGCAACCCCTACGAGGTTTGATGTGTGCCTGGAATTCTTTTTGCAGCTCTAACGTATCGACACCGACTTTTTCGGTCCAATAACGTGATGAATACCAGGAAATGGTATGTTTATGTTGCTGATAAAACTCAAACAAAGTGGCCTGACTCTGTTGTAATGAACAGTGATGAGCAAGAGCATGACGTTCCGGTAAACGGTGATTCCAGATCAGATCATCGAAGGCCAAATCTAAAAGAGTACCGTCCATGTCAAACATGATAATCGGTCGGGTCATGTATGTTTCCTTATGGTACAGCAGGCTTGAAAATCGATCGGCACAGCGAAATTTTGCATGTTAAGGTGGCAACCTTGAGTTAATTTTAAAAGTCGAAATTTCATGAGATTTGAGTATTTGGCTTTTAGTCTTTTGCCAGAAACTTTGTTTATAGAATGGTGTGTTTTTCGGAATATTCAAGTCTATTTTAATGCGAGAATTTTGCACGCGCCTTTAAAAACCAGTACAGCGACAATTGAACCAATGATCAGGTCAGGATAGGCAGACTGTGTGACATAGACCAGTATTCCTGCCACAATGACACCGACATTGACGAGGACGTCGTTGGAAGAAAAAATCCAGCTTGCCTGCATATGTACCCCATCTTCCTTGTGACCAGAAATTAAATACAGGCAGTAAGCATTACCGGCAAGGGCAATCAGGCTAATGATCATCATTAACCCTGCCTCAGGTTCACTGCCAAATATAAAACGTCGGATCACATCGCTGATCACCATAAAGGCCAATAAAATCTGTAACCAGCCGGATATATGTGCTGCTTGCAGTTGATATTTTTGTGCTTTACCGACCGCATATAACGCGATGCCATAAACGGCAGCATCAGCAAACATATCCAGAGAGTCTGCAATCAGACCTGTTGAGGAAGCCAAAATACCCGTGACCAGTTCAACGATAAACAGCACAGCATTGATGGCTAGAAGTATGAGTAGAACTCGGCGCTGTTGTTCGGGGCTGTTTTGCACTGGTATTGAAGCATGAATTTTAGATGACGATTGTAAAGTACTGCCCAAATGTAATTGTTCAAGTGCAGAGCTAATCGCGGCTGTATCTCCTGAATGTTGAACTTCAAGCGTGCGCTGTTTGAGATCAAATGTGAGATGCTGGATATGCTTTAAGGGGGCTAAAGCCATACGAATCATTTGTTCTTCTGCTGGACAATCCATCTGTGAAATGTGGTAACACGTCGTATAGCTGATTTCTGCAGGGTTTGTGGCTAATACTGTTTGCAAGCATTCAGCACCTAAACGCAGGCTTTCTAAGGCTGTTGTAATTTCTTCTGCACGATCTTGATGCCAAACAGTCAATTTACGCTGTGGCAAATCAAATTTTAGTTGCTGAATTTGGCTGATATTCGCAAGCTTCATCCGGATCAATTGCTCTTCTGAAGAACAGTCCATCTGTGGGATTTTATAATCACTAATAAAGGAGACTGTTGGTTCAATCAAAACAGCACGTTGTGGTGAGTCCGCTGGAGTCGATTTGCATCCGCAGCCGCTCATAGTCATTTTCCCGATAGATAGTCTTGAGTGTTCAAGATTAGAGAATTCATTCTGACTCTACAAGGTGTGGAGTAAGTCGGGTGACGTGAGTGTATGCTCTTTTCCAATGTTGAAAGTCAAGAGCAATGCACCTATACAAGCTAGTCTGAAAGACTAATAGGTGTTTTAAGCAGGATTGGTCTAATATAGAAAGAAGAAATACCTTGAGTGATCAATCTGGCTGGAAGTGGATTCATAGACAGTTGTTCTTTTAACGGTATCACATTTATAAATCTTTCCAGATCTAGCACGCAGGTGATGTCTGTTGTTCAGCATCAGGTCGTGTGGAGATAGGTAATCTATGTTTGTACACACTCAAGCACCTACTGATGAGCTGATGCTCAAATTACTGCCTATTTTACAACAGGCTGGTCAGATTTTACTGGAGGAGTATCAGGCTTACTGTGCTGGTCAAGATTTTGATATCGATGAAAAGCATGATCAGTCGCCCGTGACGCAAGCAGATTTGAAAGTCAATGCTTTTTTATTGGCACAGCTGGCAGAGCTCACCCCCGATCTTCCTGTGCTTTCTGAAGAGAGTGATTATTCACAACGCCATCACTGGCCACGTTGCTGGATGTTAGACCCGCTGGATGGAACCAAAGAATTTATCCATGAGCGTGATGAATTCACCATCAATTTAAGTTTGATTGAGCAGCATCAAACTGTGCTGTCAATTATTGTGGTGCCTTGTGAGCAGGTGGTTTATCTGGGCTATACGCATGAGTTGCCTTACAAATATCAATTTTCACAGCAGGTCTGGCTACAGTACTGTTTGCAGCCACGTGCAGAGCAAACCATCCAGGTGGGCTTAAGCCATAACAGCCGTGATCCGCGCTATCAAAATTATATTGAATGGATTGAGCAGCATAAGCCCGTAGTGCGTCGTGAAGCGGGCAGTGCATATAAATTCTGTATGATGCTCGAGGGGGAAATTGATATCTATCCTCGTTTCCACCCGACCTCTGAATGGGATACCAGTGCAGGTCAGGGACTTTTGGAAAGTATTCAAGGTGGTTTGTTAACTTTACAAGGTAAGCCTTTTGTGTATAACCAGCGCGATACAGTATTAAATGAAGGATTTATCGCATTTGTAAGTCCTGAAACACGTCAGCTTGCCCTAGATGCCTTACAAAATCATGATAAGTGTAATTAACGGTTTCTCTGTCGTACGGATGGGGTATAGTGAAAGCATAACTCAGGATAGAAACAGATAACGTCATGTCTCTCGAACTGCTACCCTCCAGCATGTTACATGCTATTGATTTGCTTCCCGATGCTCAAACACCGGTGACTTTGTTTACCCGTCATTCGGTAAGAGAAATTCAGGACGGGCAGGGACTGGCAGGCTATGATTTGCAATTAACCCCGCAGGGACGTAAGCTTGCTCAGGCGTGGGGAGCATATCTGATCCAAAATACCGGTCGTGTGGTCCAGCATTGTATTTCCAGTCCGATCCAGCGTTGTATCGATACAGCGGCATTGATGATTGAGGGTGCAGACCAGGTCAAGCAATCCCAACATAATACACATCGCATTGAAATTGTGGAGCAGGGCTTATTGGTTGAGCCTGGCAGTTTTGTGTTGGATATCAAGCAAGCTGCGCCGTATTTTAAGCAGCAAGGTGCATTGGGATTTATTAACAGCTTTGTTAATAATGCATTACCCGGTATGAAACATCCGATTCATGGGGTAGCTGATGTGCTGGAGCTGATTTATAACACCCATCCGCAAACCGCGCAGGGCTTAAGTTTGGCAGTGAGCCATGATACGATTATTGCCGCGATTATTGCGGTCATCTCAGGACACAAGCAAATTGCCCAAGAAGACTGGCCAGCAATGATGGAAGGACTATTTGTTTGGTTTGAAGGTGAAGAATTTAGTAACAGTCAACTGAAATGGATCTGGCGAGGTAAGGTACAGCAGTTGCATATTCCAGAATTTTTACAGCGTCATTCTGTACACTAACAAGTTGAAAGATATGTGATTTTTATAACAGTATTCTAGATTTCAGACATAAAAAAAGCCCTGTGAAGGGCTTTTTTTACATGCATCAATTAGTTAGCAGCAAGTGCTTTAACTTGAGCATTTAAACGGCTCTTATGACGAGCAGCTTTATTTTTGTGGATGATGCCTTTATCAGCCATACGGTCGATTACAGGAACAGCTTTTTTGTAAGCTTCTGTAGCAACAGCATAATCACCAGCAGCGATTGCACTTACAGTACGTTTGATGTAAGTACGAACCATAGAACGCAAGCTTGCGTTGTGTTTACGCGCTTTAACGTTTTGGCGCGCACGTTTTTTAGCCTGAGCAGAGTTTGCCACTCTTGCACTCCTTGAAATTGATTGGTCTGGGCGGGCTGTAGTTTAAACTGACATTTGCCAGAACACGCTATCACCAGCCCGTAAACAAGTGCCATATTTTGATGAAATGGCACACCGAAGTCAAGCTTTGAGACGCTTTGACAACATTTTAGATGAAGATAAAAATGAAAGAAAACGTTAGATTATAAGAAATCTCCGGAGATAGAATAAAAAATGACTAAAATCATCAAGAAAGCAATTGTAATTGGGGCGAGTGGTTTGGTTGGGCGAGCCTTGGTGCAAAGCTTGCACGAGCTGGGGCAATGCGAACAAATCACAGTAATTGTAAGACATCCCATCAGCGAGTTTGAGCATCTGGAAAAAGTCCAGCAACTGATACTCGAAGATTTTCTCCTGTTAAATGATGAAGATGTGAATGGTCATACCCATGCATTTAGCTGTTTGGGGACGACCTTGAAAAAGGCGGGTTCTCGACAAGATTTTTACGATATTGATTTTGAAATCAATGCGCATTTTGCTGATCTGTTACAAGATAAACCGATTCATTACCTATTGGTGAGCGCACTCGGTGCAGATTCAAATTCCTGGATTTTTTATAATCAGGTCAAAGGCGAACTCGAAGACTATATTCAGAGTTTGAATCTGGCTCAGGTGTCTATTTTTCGACCGTCGCTGTTATTAGGACAACGTCAAGACACACGTGTTCTGGAGCATTTTGCCCAAAAAGCCTATGGCATTGTTGAACCTTGGATTAAAAAGCGATTTCGCTATAAACCGATTTCAGCACAACAACTGGCTCATACTATGGTCGAGGTTGCACAATCGCAAACGGAAGCCTTTCAAATTTATGATAATTTAAGCCTACAAAAAAACCGATAGATGCGGAGAGAGAAATGACTACAGCAGCATTTGTAACCTGTGATTTACTTGATGATCATCCTGAGCTGGACCTGCAAGTGGTAAGCCCTTCATTGGATGGTAAATTTTTTAAAAGTTACGGGGCACGCAAAACCTTTGGTGGGCAGGTAGTCACGGTAAAATGCTTTGAAGATAATTCTCGAGTCAAAGAGCTGCTTGCAACCGACGGAACAGGAAAAGTTCTGGTTGTGGATGGCGGCGCTTCGATGCGTTGTGCCTTGATGGGGGATTTAATCGCTGAATCTGCGGTAAAAAACCATTGGAATGGTGTGATTATTTACGGTTGTGTACGTGATGTAGACGCGATTGCTCAGCTGGATCTCGGCGTCCATGCTTTGGCTGCTATTCCGCAAAAAAGTAACCGTAAAGGTCTAGGCGAAGTTGATATTACTTTGCATTTTGGTGGCGTTACCATTCAGTCCGGTGATTACATTTATGCGGATAACAACGGTATCGTGGTGGCAAAACAAGCTTTGGTGAATTTAGCCTGACGAGTCGATGCCTTAAACAAGGAAAACCCTTGCTACTTTTACTCAATAAAAAAGACAGATAAATCATTTATCTGTCTTTTTTATGATAGATAGGAAAAGACTTTGCTCAAAACTCAAATATATAAAATCTAAATGTATGCTTTAAAAATCAATTGTTCGGATGAGAATCTGATTCTTCTGAACTTGCTAGATGCTGAGTCAATATGAAATAGCCTAAGCATGTAAACAATTACTTCTGTAAATCAAACAAGTGTGGGAAAAACCTGACTAAAATAGATGTAATATTTTTTTTGAATCTGAAAAGGATGAGGAAATGTTAAAGGAGCTCACTGATCTCTTTAAACCAAGCGCTAAGGAAACTGAAGAGCAGGTCTATTTACGTGAACAGAATATCCAGTTTGATCCGGAACAGGGTCCAATTGTTGATGGCATTGTCGTGAATCTTCTGGCTGCACGATTGGAGTATTTTTCTAACCGAAAACTGGAAAATTTTAACGATCTCAAAAAACTGTTTGAAATTACTCCGCAGATTAACGAAAAAATTGATCTGGAAATCGCCACGCAACGTTTTGTGGAGCATTTGGGTAATACTCAGGCTAACCTAAATGAGTTGAAACAAATTATTCAGAAATTGAATGCTTACTTTGTGAAATTTCAACGCAATAAATAAAAATGAGAGTGCTAAGAAGGGCAGATTAGTCAATTCCACTAGGTTCGTTTTGGCTGGAGCCAGGTGTTGAAAAATTGTGAGTTACCACATCATCGAAGTTGAGAAAATTTAACTAAACTGGCGTTCGCATCATGCTAGTATTAGCAACAATGTCATTTAGGCCCAGATCTATCTACATGTTTCAAAAAGAAATCTCTCAGCTCAATCTGTCACAGCTCAAAGCCGGTGAAAAACGTTGGATCGGTTCAATTTTAGGTTCAGCAGCAGCATTACTCTTTAAAGAAATCAGTGAACAGTCACAGCAGCTTCTGGTGATTGTTGCGCGAAATAACCAGCATCTGGCCCAATTAGAAAGCGAACTGGAATTTTATGGGGTGAAACCCACGATTTTTCCGGATTGGGAAATTTTGCCTTATGACCGTCTGTCTCCGCACCAAGACATTGTTTCTGAACGTTTGTCTATCCTGTCTAATATGCCGAAACAGGGCATTTTACTGCTTTCGGCATCCACGCTTGCACAGCGTGTCGCACCAGCTTCCTGGATTCTTGGTGAACATTTTGATATTAGGGCCGGGCAGAAGTTTGATCTGGAGCAACAAAAAAGCCGTCTGATTCAGGCAGGTTACCATTTGGTCGATACGGTTTATGATCATGGTGAGTTCGCCGTTCGTGGCAGTATCATGGATATTTATGCATCAGGTCAGCAGTCGCCGATCCGCATCGATCTGTTTGATGATGAAATTGAAACGCTACGATTTTTTGATCCTGAAACCCAGCGTACCACTGAAAGTTTGCAAAGTTTCAGTATCTTGCCTGCCAAAGAATTCCCTCTAAAAGAAGCACGTTCGATTTTTAGAGATCGCTACGCGGAAAGTTTTCCTACAGCAAATCCAAAGAAAAATCCAATTTATCAAGATGTATTGGAAGGCATTGCGACACCCGGATTGGAGTTTTATTTTCCACTTTTCTTTAGTAAAGAGATGATGCAAAGTCAATCAACCCTTGCATCGTACTTACCTAAGAATTGCATTGTCATTACAAATAAGCAGGTCGAAGAGGAGTTGACTGCTTTTTGGAAAGATGTCATCCGTCGTTATGAAGAACGTCGCCATAATATTGATCAGCCGATTTTACCGCCAGAAGAGATTTTTATTCCGGTAAATCAGATCTTGTCCATGCTCAATCAGTTCCCGCGAATGATTGCATCTGCTGATGAGGTTGAACTCAAGGCGGGAGCGCTGAATTTAGAAACGCAGGAACCGCCTAAACTTCCCGTTGATCCGAAGCAAGAGCAACCTTTTTTTAGAATCAAGCAATATGTTGAGGCGTCAAATTCGCCTGTATTGTTGGTTGCAGAAAGTGCGGGACGCCGTGAAACGCTGAAAGATGCACTTAGAAGCAGTCTGGGTGAAATCCCAAGCGTACAGAATTTTGCCGAATTTATCACACAGAAACACGCTGTAGCCATTACCAGTGCACCTTTAGACCGTGGTTTACTGTTGACGGATCAGCTCTCCGTTATTTCAGAAAATCAGCTTTATGAGCATCGTGTTGTACAGCGACGCCGTAAACGTCAGCAGGAAGTGTCGGAAGAATTTTTAATTCGCAGCCTGACAGAACTGAATATTGGTGCTCCCGTGGTACATATTGATCACGGTGTAGGGCGTTATGCTGGTTTAATGACCCTAGAAATTGATGGGCAAACCCATGAATTTTTGCAACTTGATTATGCAGAAGGAGCCAAAGTTTATGTACCTGTGACCAATCTGCACCTGATCAGTCGTTATAGTGGCGGTGATCCGGACTTGGCACCCTTACATAAGCTGGGAACCGATACTTGGAATAAGGCAAAACGTAAAGCGCTCGAGCAGATCCATGATGTGGCTGCGGAGTTGCTGCATATCCAGGCCCGACGTCAATCTAAACCTGGCTTTGCATTCGAGCTCGACCATACTCTGTATATGCAGTTCGCAAGCGGTTTTGCCTATGAAGAAACACTGGATCAGGCCAATGCAATTGAAGCTACCTTGCATGATATGCAGCGTGCACAACCCATGGATCGTTTGGTCTGTGGCGATGTTGGCTTTGGTAAAACCGAAGTTGCTATGCGTGCAGCCTTTGTAGCGGTACAGAACAATAAGCAGGTAGCGGTACTGGTGCCAACTACCTTACTGGCTCAACAGCACTATGAATCCTTTAAAGACCGTTTTGCAGATTGGCCGGTACGCATTGAAGTCTTATCGCGTTTTGGTTCGAGTAAGGCGCATTTGAAGACCATCGAGGATTTGACCGAAGGTAAAGTCGATATTGTCATTGGTACCCATAAAATCCTGCAGGAAAATGTGCAGTTTAAAGATCTTGGACTGATGATTGTGGATGAGGAACACCGTTTTGGTGTGCGCGATAAAGAACGCATTAAAGCTATGCGTGCCAATATTGACATGCTTACGCTAACGGCAACTCCTATTCCACGGACCTTGAATATGGCCTTTAGCGGTATGCGTGATTTGTCGATTATCGCGACGCCTCCGGCACGACGCCTTGCGGTGAAGACCTTTGTCACGGAACACACTGGCGATGCGATTAAGGAAGCGATTCTGCGTGAGATATTGCGTGGGGGGCAGGTGTACTTCCTGCATAATGAAGTCGAAAGCATCGAGCGCGCTGCTGAAAATATACGTCAAATGGTGCCTGAAGCCCGTGTCGCAGTGGCTCATGGGCAAATGCGTGAACGTGAGCTCGAACAGGTCATGCAGCAGTTTTATCATAAAGAATATAACGTGCTGGTGTGCTCGACCATTATTGAAACCGGGATTGATGTGCCAAATGCCAATACCATTTTGATTGATCGGGCAGATAAACTCGGTCTAGCTCAGCTACATCAGTTGCGGGGCCGTGTTGGACGTTCCCACCATCAGGCCTATGCCTATTTACTGGTGCCTTCGATCAAACATCTGAAGGGCGATGCGGAAAAACGTTTGGATGCCATCCAGCGTGCGTCAACGTTGGGTGCTGGTTTTATGTTGGCTACTGAGGATTTGGAAATCCGTGGTGCAGGAGAGCTGCTTGGTGAGCAACAAAGTGGTTCGATGCAGGCGATTGGTTATAGTCTTTATATGGAAATGCTGGAAAAAGCCACCAAAGCCATTCAAAAAGGCAAGACGCCGAATTTCGATGCACCGCTATCGCTGACTGCAGAAATTAACCTGCACATGCCTGCCTTAATTCCAGATGATTATTTGGGAGATGTACATCAGCGTCTTTTATTCTATAAACGCATCAGTAATGCCGACAGTCAGGAGAAACTGGATCATATCCGTATGGAATTGATTGACCGTTTTGGGATCTTGCCACAAGCAGTGAAACAGCTTTTCAGTGTGCATCAAATTCGTTTACAGGCCGAACAGTTGGGCATTACCAAGGTTGACCTTAATCGCCAGGGTGGACATATTGAATTTTCTCCCGATACACCCGTGCAGGCGATTAGTATCATTCAATTGATGCAGAAGCATCCAACGTATTACCGAATGGATGGTGGGCAACGTCTGAAAGTGACGGTTGAACTCGAAGATTACGCAAAACGCCTACAGTTCATTCATGATGTGCTGAAAGGTTTGTTACAAGACTTGGCGAGATAATACTGATGTAACGGAATCCTCTACAGGATTCCGTTACATTTCACGGATTGTCCAAACAAACAGCATTTATTTCGACAAAGGCTTGATTATTTAAAGAGATTCTTTAAAGTGCTGATATTGGGTATAAAAGTGATACGCTGATTTGGCATAAAACCCTTTACGTACAATATTCACACCACATCTGATGTGGTAGTATTAACCATCATAGTTATTGCATCATTTATAAAGATATGTTTAGTTTGCACCCACAACTTGCTCAAGATACTTTTTTGGTTGGCGATTTTCCGCTATCAACATGTCGTTTAATGAATGATATGCAATTCCCATGGCTGATTTTGGTGCCACGTGTACCAGGCGTCACTGAGTTATATGAATTAAGTCAGGCGGATCAGGAACAGTTTCTGCGTGAGTCGAGCTGGTTATCCAGCCAATTATCCCGCGTGTTCCGTGCAGACAAAATGAATGTAGCAGCTTTGGGGAATATGGTGCCCCAGTTACATTTTCATCATGTGGTGCGTTATCAGAATGATGTGGCATGGCCAAAACCAGTGTGGGGAACACCAGCAGTTCCTTATAGCAATGAAGTCTTGGCACACATGCGTCAGACCTTGATGTTGGCTTTGCGCGGGCAAGGTGACATGCCATTTGATTGGCGTATGGATTAATCCAGATCGGTTTCCCGTCACGCGTATGGCGCGTGACAAAGATTTGAGCATTGGGGTGCCATTGTGCCATTAGCAAGCTGGGTTGAGAAAGAACCAAGACAATTCGCGTATTTCCATCGCCTGATGGGGTATTTGATGCTGTCTTTGTTAGTGGTCATTTATTATTACACGGCACCTGATGTTAATTACCAGATTTACACTCCACTATTTTTTTTATTTGTTCTTCTGATTCACCCTAAATTATCACGTTGGCTACTGTATCGTTATAATAAAAGAATTAATAATTATGTGATGTTCGCTCTAGATGTGATGGTGGTTGCGGTCACTTTATCGGCTGTTCATCTGAGCTTGGTCCTGAGTTTTATTGCCTTATTTGCTTTATTGTATACGGCAATCAATAACAAAATTCCATTCCTGATTGTCTCAATGGCAAGTTTGTTGGGAATTACAGTTTTCTACCTGAGCAATATCTTTATCTTTGGTTTTGCTGAATATTTTGATCACACCAGTACCGAACTGATTGTATTGGGTTTTATCTGTCTCATTGCTTACTTTGGTGTCGGTAGCTTTTATCAAAACCAGCGTGCGAGTTTCCTTAATAAAAATCGTCAGCATTATTATGAGGAAATGAATCGTTATATGGAGCTGGCCAATCAGCTCAGCCGCTATGCACCGCTGCAGTTATGGCAATCCATTATGCGCGGAGAGGCACAAGCCAAAATTGAATATAAACGTAAGAAAATGACCATTTTCTTTTCGGATATTCAAGGCTTTACCGAATTATCTGAAACCCTGATTCCCGATGATCTGGCTTTCTTGCTCAATGATTATCTCAGTCACATGACCGATATTGCGAAGCAATATGGTGGTACAGTTGATAAATTCATGGGCGATGCCATCCTGATTTTCTTTGGTGATCCACATTCGAATGGTGTTGCCCAAGATGCAAAAACTTGTGTGGAAATGGCTCTAGCCATGCGACAGCAAATGAAGCTGTTACGCGAACGTTGGGTGAAAATGGGCTATCCGGCATTACATATCCGTATGGGCGTGAGCACGGGGTATTGTCACGTGGGAAACTATGGGGCTGCTCACCGTATGGCGTATACGATTGTTGGTCGAGATGCTAACTTGGCTGCCCGTTTGCAAAGTGCGGCCAAGGTGGATGAAATTCTGATCTCTGATGATACCTATCAGCTGATTAAAAGTGATTTTCTGTGTTCGCCGAAGCCCCCTATCTTTCTGAAAGGTATTCAGGGGCCTGTAAAGACTTGGCAAATCATGGAAAAATATAATGTTCGTAAACTCGATAATCAGCAATGGTTTGATTATGAATACAAAGGTTTCCATCTTCTGTTGAATTTAGATGAAGCACAAAATTTCGAATATCCTGAGCTGATTAAGGTGCTCGAAAACATGATCCAGCGTTTAGAATTACAGCGTAAACTGACAAATTCGCAAGGGATCGTGAAATTGCATATTGAAGACGAAGTGATTCAGATGCCTAAACGTGAGACGGTATCCTCTGCTTCACAACACCAAAATATATAAAATTCAAGCAAATAAAAACCACTCAACTGAGTGGTTTTTTATTGGAAAGTTTAGGTAAGCGTTCGCTGAACACACCTTATGAATTCATCCTATAAGCCTTAATTTAGTCCCCACTTAAAAACAAGTGGGGA
>NZ_JAQIHG010000001.1:182673-203915 GCF_035916735.1 Acinetobacter minutum | reverse complement strand
TTGAAGACGCTGAACCTTATGATTGTGCTTCACATACTGCAGTTGAGACCAGTCATGAACGATTAATGCGTACTGATGCCGTGATGTCTTGATCTGTTCGCATGCAAGAAGCTTAATAGGCTGGTTTAATTGACTAAAAGAGATTTTATCATTATTCAGGAATCGCCAAACTGCCTGTGTAGTTGAGAAACTCGACTTTTGGGTAGAGGCCAGGTCTTTGATTGCGGGAGCAAGTGAAGCAAGAGGATTCATATTGAGTTTTACAAGGCTGTTATAGCGTTTGACCAGACGCTGATCCAGGCCAGAGATGTTAAATCGAAGAGCATGCTCTTCAATTTAACGCAAAGCTCGGAAATTGTGTAGATACCTATGACCTTAGGATTAGGGGTAATAATCTGCACCCCAGGTCGGGTCAGATCACTCCAGTCTCTGATGTTTTTAGGATTCCCCTTCCGTACTAGAAAAACAATGGTCGAGGTATACGGAACAGACCGGGAAGGAAATTCTGTTTGCCAACCCGGCTGGATATGGCGGGACTGCACCAGTTTGTCGATATCCGGAGAAAGTGCCAGCGTAACAACGTCTGCCTTCACCCCCTCCTGCACAGCGCGTACCTGTTTTCTCGAACCCTGATTCGACTGCTCAAAATGCACCACTTCTCCGGTACGTTGCTGCCAGTAACGTGCAAAAGAGGGATTGAATTCTGCATAAAACTCACGGGTCACATCATAAGATACATTGATCAAATGTCGATCTGCAGCGAATCCACTCTGTGAAAGCACACCCCATAGCAGGAGAACAACACCCGATTTTACCCAGCTCTGCAATATCATATCGCGCTCTTGTCTTCCCTCTGATTACAGTACGCAATATAACCAAGCTGGGAAACAGAATGCCAATCAAAATCCCCAATACTGTTTAACACAATTCTCAATAAAGAGAGACTCTGCTCTCATCATCAGAAATTTATGGACGTTGCTGGTAAATCTGATCAAAGATCGCTCCATTGGCAAAATGGGTCTGCTGTGCCTTCGCCCATCCACCAAAAACATCCTGAATGGTAAACAGTTTGATTTTGGGAAATTTCGCAGCGTATTTGGCAGCGATCTGAGCATTACGCGGACGGAAATGATATTTCGCTGCCAGTTCCTGACCTTTTGGCGAATATAGATAATTCAGATAACCTTTGGCCAAGGCACGATTGCCGTTTTTATCGACGGTTTTATCCACGATCGCCACAGATGGCTCGGCCAAAATAGAAATGGAAGGATAAACGATTTGGAACTGGTCTTTATCCAACCCTTGCGTGGCAAGTAATGCTTCATTTTCCCAAGACAACAATACATCCCCAATGCCGCGCTCAGCAAAGGTCGTCAGTGAACCACGTGCACCCGAATCCAAGACTTTAACATTATGGTAGAGTTTTTGAACCAAGACTTTGGCTTTCGCAGGATTACCTCCTGGCTGTTTCAGCGCATAACCCCAAGCTGATAAATAAATCCAGCGTGAAGCACCGCCGGTTTTCGGATTAGGGGTAATAATCTCGATACCCGGTTTAGTCAGGTCATTCCAGTCCTTAATCTGTTTAGGATTACCCTTACGGACCAAAAACACCACCGTTGACGTATACGGTGCTGAATGTTGTGGAAATTCCTGCTGCCAGTTTTTATCGATATAACCCGCTTTGACAATTTCCTCAATATCATTGGATAAAGCCAGTGTCACGACATCGGCTTCGAGACCAGAGACCACAGCACGCGCCTGTTTACCCGAACCGCCGTGTGACTGTTTAAAATTCACCGTCTGACCAGTTCGCTGCTTCCAGAATTGCGCAAAGTTCTGATTATATTCCTGATAGAACTCGCGGGTCGGATCATAAGAGACATTCAGAAAATCAGTGGCAGCCTGACTCAGGCTGCTCACAGCCACACTTGTGAGAACCAAGCTGTAAACAAGTAATTTTTTCATAGGGAAGCATCTCCATCATTTTCTTCTCACTATAATGACTTTAGCTCACCCAGGTTATATGAATAAAATTATATAAAATCATAATGTTATATATCATAAAAACCGATTTTCTTAAATGTTTAAAGCAATATCAGCGGAGAGCATAGAATCCAAAAAAATGTGATGCTCTCCACTTTCTCTACATATTTGTTTGTTAAATATGTAGATCTGTAGATTTTGCGTGCTTTCTTGGATATGTTTGAACAAAGATGGAGAGAATGAGAGCTACTCTCAATAAATTGGTTCTGGATTCGCTAAGTAGATTTGGCGAATTATTTTTTCAGAACGCTTCACGCAACAAAATCAAATAATACGATTCAATCAGGAGGAAAGATCAGCCATGAACAGCCTTTTTTTGAAAAGTGCAACATTGAGTATCTGCTTGGGTATGATGATCCCTGTCAGCCATGGCGCTGCAATTCAAACCTCCAATAAAACAGTGAAAAGCAAAGCTTCGGCTCAGCGAATTTCTCCAGCAGAAAAACCCTCTCTGATTGAAAAAGCACTCAACCAACAAAAACGTAGTGACTCAATAACCTCACCAAGTGCCGATGAAGTGAAGGTTCTGAATGCGATCCGTGAAGCCTCAACACAAAACTTTTTCGCAGCACAACACGAGCGTTTTTCCCGTCTGGTACAGTCATTATTCCTGAGTCACAGCTCTTAACTTCTTTTTTTATCGCCCACTTTTCTTGGCCTGACCGGTTGATGTTGAATTAAACATTAAGCGGGCAGGCTTTTTCGCTATAATAGTTCGCATTTAGACTCAGAACATAAATTTACCTATGAAAGTCCGTACCCGTATTGCTCCTTCTCCGACAGGTTTCCCCCATGTAGGAACTGCTTATATTGCGCTATTTAACCTGTGTTTCGCTCAACAGCACGGCGGCGAATTTATTCTGCGTATTGAAGATACTGACCAGCTGCGTTCGACCCCTGAATCAGAAAAAATGATTCTCGATTCATTACACTGGTTGGGTCTAAACTGGTCAGAAGGGCCAGATATCGGTGGACCACATGCACCTTATCGCCAATCCGAACGTATGGACATTTATAAAAAATATGCCTTGGAACTGGTCGAAAAAGGTCATGCTTTTTATTGTTTTGCGACCGCGGAAGAACTAGATCAGATGCGTGCGGAACAGCAGGCACGTGGTGAAACACCACGTTATGATGGTCGCGGCTTACAACTGACCCAGGACGAAGTACAACGCCGTCTGGAGGCAGGTGAGCCACATGTGATCCGTATGAAAATTCCAACGGAAGGCGTGTGTCAATTTAATGATTTATTGCGTGGTGAAGTGGAAATTCCTTGGTCACAGGTGGACATGCAAATCCTGCTCAAGACCGATGGTTTACCAACCTACCATTTGGCCAATGTGGTGGATGACCACTTGATGGAAATCACCCACGTGATCCGTGGCGAAGAGTGGATTCCATCCGCACCTAAACACCAGTTGTTGTACAAATATTTTGGCTGGGAAATGCCAGTGCTGTGCCATATGCCATTACTGCGTAACCCGGACAAGTCGAAACTGTCCAAACGTAAAAACCCGACCTCTATTAACTATTACAAAGACATCGGTGTGTTACCCGAAGCCCTACTCAACTACTTGGGTCGTATGGGCTGGTCAATGCCAGACGAGCGTGAACAATTCACGCTGGCTGAGATGATCGAACATTTCGACATCAACCGCGTCTCACTCGGTGGTCCAATTTTCGATGTTGAGAAACTCAACTGGCTGAATGGTCAATGGATTAAAGGCATGACCCCGGGCCAATTGTTGGATACCATTTTGGCCTGGAAAGGCAACCGTACCACACTGGAAGAGATCGCTGCTGCCATTCAGCCACGGATCAATTTGCTTTCTGAAGCAGTGAACTGGGCAGGTTTCTTCTTTAACCACATGCCACAGATCAGCAAGGAACAGTTTGAAAACAAAAAAATGAGCGAAGAGCAAGTACGCCAAAGCCTGCAATTTGCCATTTGGCGTTTAGAAAGCCTGTTCACCTGGAATCAGGATACAGTGAGCCAAGTGCTGATGGATCTGGCCAACCAGATGGAAGTCAAGCTGCGTGACTTTATGCCGACCTTCTTTATTGCAATTGCAGGTTCGACTTCATCTACACCCGTGATGCAATCCATGGTGACATTGGGCCCAGATTTGACCTTTGCCCGTTTGCGTCACGCACTTGAAATTGTTGGTGGACCAAGCAAAAAAGAATTGAAAGTCTGGGAAAAACTCAATGAAAGCCTAAAATTGCCGAAAAATGATGCAACTGACGCAGTTTAATTGATTTTTTTATTGACGGGTGAGCGTAATCCCCCTAATATTGCGCTCACACGAACACTGGGGTCATAGCTCAGTTGGTAGAGCGCTACAATGGCATTGTAGAGGTCAGCGGTTCGATCCCGCTTGACTCCACCAAGACTTGCTCTATCGTGTATTTGCCTCATAAGTCCCTATCGTCTAGAGGCCTAGGACATCGCCCTTTCACGGCGGTAACCGGGGTTCGAATCCCCGTAGGGACGCCAGATTCTAAAAAGCCACTGAGCACTTCAGTGGCTTTTTTATTGCCTGAATATTTTTGATTTCAGTCTGCTTCGTATAGCATAATGCAAAAAAGAATTGTGGAGTTTTCATGCAATACCGTTGTCCGAAATGCCAAAGCCCGAAAATCATGCCGGTCAGTCAGGGGACCAATACCCCTCGTCCAGTCGTACCAAAAAGTCTGGTCATCCTGGTGCCTGCCATTTTCATTCTACTGCTGTTTGTGGTGATCAGTATTGCGATGTGGATTTTCGGTGACGGCGCTGGCCAAACCCTACAGATTTTAACTGTCGTGGCGTTTGTGGTTTGTGTGATCGCAGGTTTCTTCTTTTGGCGTGATTTACCAGACTTTAAAATTTCCATGCAATCCTTCATGCAATCGCAAAAACACTGGAAATGCCGTGACTGTGATCACGAGTGGCAACTCTAAGATCAGATTCAACTTCACATCGGCCTTCTCTTTAGTATGGCCGATGTGAACATTTTTCATTTGCCCAGACCCGGTTATTCGCCCCATTCTTGCAAAGAATTACTTTCGCCCTTAAGTATAGTCCCATACTTTTAAAGTCCAATCTTCACGTCTAGCCAGCATGAATCGGGTTAAAATAATTTGTTAATCCTAAGAAAATCATAGCATTCAACCTGATCACTACACCGTTCACGCAACGCAGCATAAAAACTACAAAATCCTCTAAGCCTGATTGGCGTATTTTTTGCTAAATCCTTCAGGTGCTATGCACCAAAGTCGAATGCTTGAGTCCAATATTTTTATTTGCATTTTCGACTTTTTAATTTAGATTAATTTTTAAACTTAACTTTTGTTAATGGATTTAACAAGGAGTTTTCCATGATGCCAGCAAAAATCAAAACAATTTGGGATAAGTTTGTCCACGGCTCATTGCGCTATACCAGTGAACAGACCCATTTGCTCAACCTGTCGGTCGCGAATGCAGAATACGCACAAGGTTTGGCATTTGAACAGCAGCAACACACGCATAATGCCTTATGGTTTTATCTGCGTGCTGCTTCGCATGGTGACTGCAACGCACAGTTCAAACTTGGCATCAGTTATTTAAAAGGTGAACTTAACGTTCAGCAAGATCTGCGAGAAGCCAAAAAATGGTTAATGCTTGCTGCCGAACAGGGGCATCAGGAAGCTCGCTCATTGCTGTCTAGCTTCATCTCTTCTTTGCAATACTCTTAATTCTTGTGATTTAAAGTTTATCTATAAAAAAACCAGCCAGAATGGCTGGTTTTTTTATGAATGCTGATTTAAATGGGTCGGTTGCACACTTTAAGTGCATTGATAAAACGTAAATTTTTATCATTTGTTGTTTTTAAGATCACCATATCAATTAAAGAAGGTTGATGGAGTAGTGCCTCTATTCAAATCTATTTAAATATTTTTTTATTTGGAATACCCTTTAAATATGATATTTAGATGTTTACACATGTTAAATTACGACCAATTGCTTTTTATTATACAAATCCCCATAAAAAAATAATAACTACTCAACATGAACACAGGAGGTGTCATGATGCGTTTACAGCAATGGATCCGATGGTTAATTGTGCAGCTGAGCCAGCTCAACATTCCCACACCCTCCATCACAAAAAGTGAAGCCTTCACTGAATATCATTTAGCTCAACGTTCTGAGTTTTTTGCACTCAATACCTATACGGCTTACCAGACACAGCTGCGTAATGGTTTGACGCCACTCAATTTGAGTCAACTCGAATTAAAATATCAAAAGCAGATCGCGAATGCGAAATGGTATCTCCTGCGCGCAGCATTACGTGGACACGCTGAAGCACAGTACAAATTAGGGCTCTGTTACTTAAAGGGCGACCTAGGACTTGATCGCAACTATGCCCAAGCAGAAAGATGGTTAAAAAAAGCCGCTCAACAAGGTCATCATCCCGCACAACAGGCTTTATGTCAGGCCTATGCAGAACTCGCATTTTCCTAAAACCAATTCCTCGTGTAATAAAAAACCAGCCTGAAGGCTGGTTTTTTATTTAGATGGGATCAGCCACCAATTTTGCGATATTTTTGACGCTTGGCAACTAGATCATCACCATCACGTTTACGACGGTATTCTTCAAATTCAGTATAGTTACCGGTGAAGAATTCAGGTGTTTCACCTTCAAATGACAAGATATGTGTTGCAATACGGTCTAGGAACCAACGGTCATGCGAGATCACCATAACAGTACCTGGGAATACAAGAATTGCATCTTCAAGTGCACGTAAAGTTTCGATGTCCAAATCGTTTGATGGTTCATCCAGCAAGATCACGTTCGCACCCATTTGCAGGATTTTCGCAAGTTGTAAACGGTTACGCTCACCACCCGATAATTGACCTACGCGTTTTTGCTGATCTTGACCTTTAAAGTTAAAGCGACCGATATATGCACGTGATGAAATTTCATAGTCACCAATCTTCAAGATATCTAAACCGCCAGACACTTCTTCCCAAACAGTTTTGTTGTCGTCTAATGTGTCACGGATCTGACCCACATACGCCACTTTTACTGATTCACCAAGCGTGACTGTACCTGTATCTGGTTGCTGTTCACCAGTCATCATACGGAATAACGTTGTTTTACCTGCACCGTTCTCACCCACGATACCCACAATCGCACACGGTGGTACTGTGAAAGTTAAATCTTTATACAGGGTACGATCACCAAACGACTTACTAATACCTTCAACTTCGATAACCTTGTTACCTAAGCGTGGACCAGGTGGAATATAGATTTCTGAAGTTTCGTTACGTTGTTGGAACTCACGTGAGTTAAGCTCTTCAAAGCGTTCCATACGTGCTTTGTTTTTCTTTTGCTGGCCTTTCGCATTTGAACGAACCCATTCAAGTTCTTTTTTCAATGCCTTAGCAAAAGATTCTTCTTGCTTCTGTTCCTGCTCTAGGCGGGCATTTTTCTGCTCTAACCAAGAAGAGTAGTTACCTTGATATGGAATACCCATACCGCGGTCAAGTTCCAGAATCCACTCAGCCACATTATCCAGGAAGTAACGGTCGTGCGTAATCGCAACGATTGTGCCCGGAAAGTCTTTCAAGAAACGCTCTAACCAAGATACAGATGAAGCATCTAAATGGTTGGTCGGTTCGTCAAGCAACAACATGTCTGGCTTGGAAAGCAACAGACGGCAAAGTGCCACACGACGACGTTCACCCCCTGAAAGCTTAGATACATCTGCATCCCAAGCTGGAAGGTTAAGTGCTGCAGCAGCCTGGTCCATTTGGTTGGCAAGGTTATGTGCATCCCAAGCATGGATAATGGCTTCCAGCTTTTCTTGTTCTTTCGCTAAAGCATCAAAGTCTGCATCTTCTGCTGCATATTCAGCAAAAACTTCATCAAGACGTGCTAAAGCATCAAGGGGTTCACGCAAACCATCTTCAACGTTACCACGAACGTCTTTTGTATCATCTAAAGGTGGTTCTTGCTCTAAATAACCAATTTTAATACCCGGCTGTGCACGTGCTTCACCAGAGAAATCTTTATCTACGCCCGCCATAATACGGAGCAGGGTCGATTTACCCGCACCGTTTAAACCGAGCACACCAATTTTGGCACCCGGGAAAAATGACAAAGAGATGTCTTTCAGGATTTCGCGCTTAGGCGGAACCATCTTCGACACACGGTTCATCGTGTAAATATATTGGGCCACGTAGGACTCCTCAATTGAAAAATCAAAACATCGCGTGAGCGAAAAATTAATCACGGCATTATACGCGGAAAGCGAGCAAAACATAAGGCATCTCCAATCCGTTCTCAACAGATTGTCATCACACATCAAATCACAGCGTTGAATGAACAGACCGAATGACATGCCTACAACACATTCGCCTTATAAAGTAAAAAGATAATAAATCCAGAATAATGCGGCTTTATTGCATAGGTTTTGCTGCTAAACTGAGCAAATACTTAACTCACGAAGATGACGTTCTCATGACTTATAAAGATGAAACCCTTGCCATTCATGCCGGCTATTCACCAGAACCAACAACAAAAGCGGTTGCCGTTCCAATTTACCAAACGACCTCTTATGCATTTGATAATACGCAGCATGGTGCAGATCTTTTTGATTTAAAAGTCGCCGGGAACATTTACACCCGCATCATGAATCCAACCACCGCTGTACTAGAGCAGCGTGTGGCCGCGCTTGAAGGCGGTATCGGGGCACTAGCATTGGCCTCGGGTATGGCCGCAATTACTTACGCCATCCAAACCATTACCGAAGCTGGCGACAATATTGCCTCAGTTTCGACCTTATACGGCGGTACTTACAATCTGTTTGCCCATACGCTACCAAAACAAGGCATTGAAGTACGCTTTTTTGACTATCAAAATCCAGAAGCATTACGTGGTTTAATTGATGAAAAAACCAAACTGGTCTTTGTCGAATCGATTGGTAACCCGCTCGGCAATATTATTGATCTGGAAGCAATTGCCAAAATTGCCCATGAATATGGTGTTCCAGTGATTGTCGATAATACCGTGGCCACACCTGCCCTGCTAAAACCTTTTGAATTTGGTGCCGACATCGTGATTCACTCACTCACCAAATATATTGGTGGTCACGGCAACAGCATCGGCGGGATTATTGTCGATAGCGGTAAGTTCCCTTGGGGCGAACATGCTGAACGTTTTCCGGTTTTAAATACGCCCGATCCAAGTTATCACGGTGTCAATTATGTCGAAGCTTTAGGAGCAGCAGCTTATATTGCACGTGCCCGTGTGGTGCCGCTACGCAATACAGGTGCTGCTATCAGTCCACTGAATGTGTTCCTGATTTTACAGGGTTTGGAAACCCTGAATCTGCGTATGGAACGTCATACTGAAAATGCCCAGAAAGTTGCCGAATACCTGCAACAGCATCCTAAAGTGCAATGGGTAAATTACGCAGGTCTTAAAGACCATCCACAACATGCTTTGGCACAGAAATACGTCAAAGGCAAACCATCAGCCATTCTTTCCTTTGGCGTCAAAGATGGTCATGATGGTGGAGCACGCTTCATTGATGCGTTACAGCTGTTTACCCGTCTGGTGAATATTGGTGATGCGAAAAGTCTGGCTTGCCATCCCGCCACCACCACACATCGCCAACTGAATGCCGAAGAGCTGAAAGCCGCAGGCGTCAGTGAAGATATGGTTCGCTTGTCGATCGGCATCGAACACATTGATGACCTGATCGCCGATCTGGAACAGGCACTTGCTGCTGTTTAAGCGAAAAAATTTAATAAAAGCCCCAATTTTGGGGCTTTTATTTTTATGTAAACGCGAGTTTAATAAAACTCAACAGCCATGCAAAAAAAAACTGAAGAATTGCAAAGAGTTATAATGCAAAAATTTAGAAATAGATTTGTAAATTCAACAACTTATTTTTATAGCTTTTTTGGCATATTCGCTATCATATGGCCGAGTTAATCACTCAACCTCATTTATCATTTGAAAACCTGTTGCATCAAAACCAATAATGACAATCCAGGATTTGTTAGATTCAGAGACTAGGGAATAAAGCGTGAACTCTAAACTTGAAAACCAATTCAAAAAACGTGTAAACGGCAAAGTGGTCTTAATTACCGGCGCTTCTAGCGGTATTGGTCTGACAGTTGCACACAAACTTGCAGATGCGGGTGCCCATGTTCTTCTGGTTGCACGAACGGTCGAAACCTTAGAAGAAGTACAAAAAGAAATTGAAGCCAAAGGCGGTAAGGCCTCGATCTTTCCATGTGATCTTAATGAGATGGAGGCGATTGATGAAACCTCCAAGCAAATCTTAGCCTCTGTCGACCATATTGATATTCTGATCAATAATGCCGGTCGTTCGATTCGTCGTGCGGTGCATGAATCCTTTGACCGCTTCCATGATTTTGAACGCACCATGCAGCTCAATTATTTTGGTGCTGTACGTCTGGTCATGAACATCTTGCCGCAAATGATGGCACGTCGTGACGGCCATATTATCAATATCAGCTCAATTGGTGTTTTAGCCAATGCAACCCGCTTCTCGGCTTATGTGGCTTCTAAAGCCGCACTTGATGCCTTTAGCCGCTGTCTGGCTGCTGAGGTGCACTCGCATAAGATTGCGATTACTTCGATCTATATGCCTTTGGTGCGCACCCCAATGATTGCACCGACTAAAATTTATAAATACGTTCCGACTCTTTCGACCGAGCAAGCAGCTGATCTGGTCGCCTACGCCATTGTGAAACGTCCAAAGAAAATTGCCACCCATCTGGGCTACTTGGCGTCATTGACCTATTCGATTGCACCTGATGTCAACAATAAACTGATGTCGATTGGCTTTAACCTATTCCCAAGTTCAAGTGCATCCGTAGGTAAGCAGGAAAAGCTTAATTGGGTACAAAAAGCGTATGCACGCCTGTTCCCGGGTGAGCACTGGTAATCAATGATTGACTAAAATAAACCGCCGCAAGGCGGTTTTTTACTATCTCAACTTCAGGTATAAATCTACCTCCAACCCTTTCGTATATATAAAACGACAACGAGATTAAAAGAAAAATTAAAGGCCTTTCCGCAATGACCAACCTGATTCTAATCTTGATGTTTTTTGGCTTAATCCTGAGTTTCTTTGGCTTTCTATTCAGTACTTTTTATTTTCACGACAAATTACCCGATCATAAAATCCTGCTGGTCGCACTGTTCTTCACCTTACCCGGGATCTTCATTTTCACGACAGCCAATCATTACAGAAAAACCATTCCCCTGATTATTTCTGAAGGCTGTGGCACAGTCCAACAATACAAACAGTATTCCATTAAAGGGCATCATTATGAGCGTCTGGAAATTGTGATGGATGGCTCGGGGTATCTGTACTATTTTGCTTTTGACCCCAGCCAGCCCAGACTGCAGGAAAAACAACATGTCTGCTTTACATTTCATGACCGTTTTAAGAACAAAGGCATGGCGAGTTCCAAATTCATAGAAATACAATCCTCCACTAAAGACCCTCAACAGCCCAGATAGTCACACTGTATGGCGTAAAGCCTTTCTCTTTCCATTAAAAAACCTCCCGCAGGAGGTTTTTTAATTTAAGAATTAAAGCTTACTTGGAACCTTTAATCCCAGCTTGTAACAATAACGCACCTAAACCACCAATTTTGTTTTCTTGTGGTTTTGCTGCCGGTTTTTGGCGTTGTGGACGTTCAATTTGGCCGTCTTTACGCGCTGCCTGTTGCGGACGTTTATTTTGTGGCTTACGTTCACCACGTTGCTCGTTGTCGCGACGTGGCTGACGCGGTGCTTTGGCTGGTGCCTCAGAACCTTCTGGACGCATACTCAAATTGACACGGTTACGTTCTGCGTCCACCTGAATCACACGCACCTGTACGATTTGGCCCGGTTTCACCACTTTGTGCGGATCAGCGACAAATTCATTCGCCAACTCAGAGATATGCACCAAGCCATCCTGATGTACACCTACATCCACGAAAGCACCGAAGTTGGTCACATTGGTCACTACGCCTTCTAGAGTCATACCTTCAGTCAGATGGGCAACTTCGGTAATATCTTCACGGAATTTAGCCGTACGGAACTCAGGACGTGGATCGCGACCCGGTTTTTCCAGTTCAGAAAGCACATCCTGAATGGTTGGCAGACCAAATTGCTCATCGACAAAGTCTTCAGCCTTCACCTGACGGATAATTTCAGTGTTGCCAATGATGTCTTTCACCGTTGTGCCTTTCGCGGCCACGATTTTTTCAACCAGTCCATAACTTTCAGGATGCACAGCAGAGGCATCTAAAGGTTCAGCACCATTTTGAATACGCAAGAAACCGGCTGCCTGTTCAAAGGTACGCTCACCCAAACGTGGCACTTTTTTCAATTCCTGACGCTGCTCAAAACGGCCATGTTCTTTACGGTAATCCACGATTTGCTGTGCGATCGCTTTATTCAAACCGGCGATATAACCCAAAATCGCAGAAGAAGCCGTGTTAACATCCACACCCACGGCGTTCACACAGTCTTCAACGACTGCATCTAGCGTTTTCGCTAAACCTGCCTGATTCACATCGTGCTGATACTGACCCACACCAATCGATTTTGGATCAATTTTAACCAATTCAGCCAATGGATCTTGCAAACGGCGTGCAATCGATACCGCACCACGAATCGAAACATCCAGTTCCGGTAATTCTTGTGAAGCCAATTCACTTGCAGAATAAACTGAAGCACCAGCTTCACTCACCGTAATACGCGTCAATTTCAGGTCAGCATTCTGTGCCATCATCTCAGCCACAACAGCTTCAGTTTCACGGCTTGCCGTGCCATTGCCAATCGCTATCAATTCGACATTAAACTCGCGACACAAACGTGCCAACTCGGTAATCGAACCCTCTTTGTCTTCTTTCGGTGCAAATGGGTAAATGGTGCTATGTGCCAAGACATCACCAGACGCATTCACCACCGCCAGTTTCACGCCGGTACGAATGCCCGGATCAACCCCTAAAGTACAGCGTGCACCCGCTGGCGCAGACAAGAGTAAATGACGTAGATTTTCTGCAAACACCTGCATCGCTTCCGCTTCAGCTGCAAGGCGTTTTTCAGTCAGTAAAGAGTGTTCAATTTGAGGACGTACTTTACCGAGCCAGAATAATTTTGCAGTTTGCTTGAGAAAATCCTGACGGGCTTGTGGCTGAACCGACTCTAACTGATATTCAGCTTCAATACGTGCCAGTGCTGGCTCATTTTCGCCATCCACTTTCAAACCAAGTACATTCTCCTGACGACCACGCAACATCGCCAATAAACGATGTGATGCCACCTTGTTCAGGCTCTCAGAAAAGTCAAAATAATCACGGAATTTTTTACCGACTTCTTTTTTCTCTTCAGAAGCAACCGTACTTTTTAACACGGCAGTCTTGGCAAAACTGGCTTTCAATTCTGTCGTCAACGCAATATTTTGTGCCCAGTCATCAATCAGAATATGCTGAATGGCATCAAGCTGGCTGTCGAGATCAGGATAGTCTTCATGGCTAAATTCAGCCAAAGCTGCGCTTGGCTCAACATTTTCCTGAAAAATCCGTTCAGCAATTGGTCCTAATCCAGCTTCTTTGGCTTTAAAGGATTTGCTGGTACGTTTTGGACGATACGGCGCGTAAATTTCTTCTAGGGCATTTTTGGTTTCTGCAGCAAGCACTCGTGCTAATAAATCATCGCTTAATTTATTTTGTTCTTTCAGTGATTCGATTACTTTCTCACGACGTTCAATCAAATCACGTAAATACGATAAACGCGTATCTAATTGGCGTAATTGCGTATCGTCTAAACCCTGGGTCACTTCTTTACGGTAACGGGCAATAAAAGGAACACTGGCACCTTCATCGATTAAACGAATGGCAGCTTCTACTTGATTTGGACGTACGGCAAGCTCACTTGCCAACTGCTGAACTAAGTCAGTCATCGTGTTAGATTCCACAAGGATAAATACTAAAAGCTGTGATTATAAAGACCGAGACCATAAAATCCACAATTGTTTTTGCTTAATTTAGTGCATTGAAATCCCGGCTGAACACAGACTTTCACGCTTTTTGTCTAAATTGAACACAAAAGCCAACTGAATCACCAAAAATCTATTCCATCCTAAGACTTTAACCTGTATATATTTAGTATCTAGCGCTTGATTTTACATGCAATATTTGTTGCTTTAGAACATGGTAAAAGTATTCAGATCAGTCGTATACTGATCTTATAGATACTGAATTGAATACGATCACAATAAAGAATAAAAGGAGCACATCATGAGTTTAGTTGTACCTGCAGAACACACCGATGCCGTACATACCGAAACTGATCGCGTCGAACGCATTCTCGTTGTCGATGATGATGTGCGTTTGCGTACCCTGCTACAACGCTTTTTAGAAGACAAAGGCTTTGTAGTGAAAACCGCACACGATGCGACGCAAATGGACCGTTTACTACAACGTGAACTATTCTCCCTGATTGTGCTCGACTTCATGTTACCCGTTGAAGATGGCTTGAGTATTTGTCGCCGTCTACGCCAGTCCAATATTGATACTCCAATTATCATGCTCACCGCACGTGGCAGTGATTCGGACCGTATCGCCGGCCTGGAAGCCGGTGCGGATGACTATCTACCAAAACCATTCAACCCAAATGAATTGTTAGCCCGTATTCGTGCTGTGTTACGGCGTCAGATCCGTGAAGTACCCGGTGCACCGAGCCAGCAAATGGAAGTGGTGAATTTTGGCCCATGGGCACTGGATTTATCGACTCGCACCTTAACCCGCGAAGGTCAGGTCGTAACACTTACCACGGGCGAATTTGCCGTATTAAAAGCACTGGTTCAGCACCCACGCGAACCTCTCACCCGCGATAAACTGATGAATTTGGCTCGGGGTCGTGAATGGGGCGCGATGGAACGTTCAATTGACGTACAAGTATCTCGTCTGCGCCGTTTAATTGAAGAGAACCCGGCACGTGCCCGCTATATTCAAACGGTATGGGGTGTAGGCTATGTGTTTGTTCCAGATGGTGCCGAATAACGCTAGATTTGCTTTTTAATCACAACACCCAGCACAGGAACCACCTGGCGTGAAACTTGACCCAATTGATCCACAAGAACTGCTTGAAATTAACAGTTATATCCAGCGTAAACGCACACCTTGGGAGCGTTTTATGGATAAGATCAAACCGCGGTCAGCTGCCATGCGAACCACGGTGCTGGTCGGTTTTACCGTGGCATTCAGCCTAATCATGTCACTGTGGTTTTTTTGGCGCACCTTATATTTACCTGAAATCCAGCAACATGCGCGTTACTTGGCCATGGAACTGGAAATGGTGAATAACCCAGAATTACGCATTTATCACGGTCAGGCCGAACTGGATATTGATGTTTGGTTGAAAAACCGGATGGGCATTGAATATGTCACCAATCCCAAAGAATATCCCAACGTTCGCGATAAGGTGATTGCTGAATTTTTCACCAATCACATTGAAAAAGCCTTAGCCAAAGAATTAAAAGTCAAAGAAGTCAGTGACGTTACCGTCTACTTCCAGTTCAAGCCTAGTCCCCGCATTTGGATTCAAACTCCGGAAATGCAGGGTAACTGGGTACGTGAACCGCTCAATACCTATGCCAACTATAGTCCGGAACTGGTGTTTGGTTGGTTACTCGGCGTGCCGCTCATTTCCTCGATTATTATTCTCACTTTAGTTCGCCAGCTGAACAGGCCTTTACGCCGTTTACAAAATGCAGCCAACAATTACAGTAAAACCGGTAAAGCCCCTTATCTGGAAATTAATCACGGCCCACTGGAAATCCGTCAGGTCAACCAGGCTTTTAATCACATGATTTATACCCTGGAACAGATCGAACGCGACCGACGCATTATGCTGGCCGGGATTTCTCATGATTTACGCACCCCACTCACCCGAATTCGCTTGACCGCGGAGATGCTGCCTGATGATTTCTTCCGTGAAGGACTGATTTACGATGTCGATGATATGGATGCAATTCTCAATCAGTTCATTTCCTATATGCGGGATGGCTCGGATGAAGAGCTCAGTGAAACCAATATCAATACCTTGTTGCAAGAGCTGGTGGTACAGTTCAAACCACTGGACATTCGCTTTCATCCTGAAGATCTACCGATTATTCCGGCCCGCAGTTTGTCACTGAAACGCCTGATCGGTAATTTAATCAATAACTCCAAGCGTTATGGGGCTGAGCCAATTGAACTCAGTGCCAAAGTGGCCGATGAGCATATTTTAATTAGTGTGGCCGATCATGGACCCGGTATTCCAGAGGATCAAATTCAGGATTTGATGCAACCGTTTGTCCGTGGCAATGCTGCGCGGACGGTGCAAGGCAGTGGCTTGGGCTTGGCGATTGTGAAACGTATTGTCGACATTCATCAAGGCGAACTGCTGATTCATAATCGCGAACAAGGTGGATTAGAGGCAATTATTGCCCTGCCTTTAACACAAGCTAAATCGGATGAAAACCCTCCAGCGACACCACTGGAAAAAATCAAACAAACTTTGAGCGAACATTTTTAATAAATTGGCGATACTTTAACCAAATAATTCCATTTATTGAATGTTTAACAAATAATTTAATACTTAAAATCAATAAGTTGACACCTATTAATTTTTTTTATACCCACATTTCATGAAAAAATTAGACCTTAGCCTAACACAGATGCACAATTTAATTTTTGAGCGTTACAATCGCTAGAGATTGACGCAAAATTTGAGAGCAAATCATGTCTTTAGAACGTATTCGTTTAGCGAGCCTACATAACAAGGTAGTTAGTGCAGAACAGGCTGCTGCTTTAATCCAAGACGGTATGACTGTCGGGATGAGTGGTTTTACCCGCGCGGGTGAAGCAAAAGCCGTTCCATTGGCTCTTATTGAGCGCGCTAAAACCAACCCACTTAAAATCTCTTTGATTACCGGCGCAAGCTTGGGTAACGATCTAGACAAAAAAATGACAGAAGTTGGCCTACTGTCACGCCGTATGCCATTCCAAGTGGACAATACCTTACGTAAAGCCATCAACCAAGGCGAAGTAATGTTTATTGATCAGCACTTGTCTGAAACTGTTGAACAAATGCGTGCTGGCCAGCTTAAACGTCCAGAAATTGCAGTGATTGAAGCCGTTGCCATTACTGAAACAGGCAGCATCATTCCAACGACTTCTGTCGGTAACTCTGCAAGCTTTGCTGAATATGCAGATCAAGTGATTATTGAAATCAACACTGCAATCAGTCCAGAATTTGAAGGCGTGCATGACATCTACCTACCAAAAGCACGTCCAAACCGCGATCCAATTCCATTGACCTATACTGAACAGCGTATCGGTACACTCGGGATTGAAATAGATCCAGCAAAAATTGCTGCAATCGTTTTCAATGATACGCTACTCGACTCTCCATCGAACGTGACTGATCCAGATGAAGAAACTCAAGCAATTGCGGATCACCTGATCGCCTTCTTTGAAAAAGAAGTAGAGGCAGGCCGTTTACCGAAGAACCTTGCACCTTTACAAGCAGGTATCGGTTCAATTGCGAATGCGGTATTGACAGGTTTCAAACACTCAAGCTTTGAAAACCTCGTAATGTATTCTGAAGTACTACAAGACTGTACTTTTGAATTGATTGATGCCGGAAAAATGACCTTTGCTTCAGGCTGTTCAATGACCTTGTCTGAAAAATGCGGTAACCGCGTATTTGGCAACTTGGAAAAATACAAAGACAAATTTGTCCTTCGTCCACAAGAAATTTCAAACATTCCAGAAATTGTGCGTCGTTTAGGCATCATCGGTATCAATACTGCGCTTGAATTTGACATCTACGGTAACGTGAACTCAACTCACGTTTGCGGTACACACATGATGAACGGTATTGGTGGTTCAGGTGACTTTGCACGTAATGCGAACATTGCCATCTTTGTGACCAAATCAATTGCGAAAGGTGGTGCGATCTCCTCTGTTGTTCCAATGGCATCACACGTGGATCACGCGAACCACGACGTCGATATCTTGGTGACTGAACAAGGTCTTGCAGATCTTCGTGGTCTAGCTCCACGTGAGCGTGCACGCGCTATTATCGACAACTGTGTACACCCATCTTATAAAGATGCGTTAAATGACTACTTCGAGCGCGCATGTGAACAAGGTGGTCAAACTCCTCACGTGTTAGAAGAAGCACTTTCTTGGCATGTAAACTTCAAGAAAACTGGCAAAATGCTTGTCAATGAAGTTGAAACCGCTTAATTGAAAGTAATAAAAAAACGCCCGAAAGGGCGTTTTTTTATTACAAGTTGAATCCGGTCATCTATTATTGCCGACCCTATAAACTGAACCAGTTAAGCCACAAAATAATGCCATAACCAAAGCAGTAAACGCACTCCTACTAAAATGACTGCTGCATAAGCATGCAAAATCAAATAGACAAAACTGATCCAGCCACCCGCTCCATTTACCTCACGGCCCTGATATTCGCAGAAGAGTACAAATACTACAGCAAAGATTTCCATCACCATGGTCGTATTCAGTACCCAATTCCAAGGAAAATGTAATAGCCACACCCAAGCGATAAACAACAAAGCAACGGGAAGCAAAATTTTACTGAGCTGCAGCAAGACGTATAGCTCCCTGCCCGATTTATTCTGCATCTGTTTTACCCTATCCAATCTTATTACGTGATCTGTATCTAAATGGATGTCATCAATGCAACCTGATGACCCATCAGCCCCTTATAATATGTAACTCTATCTACGTGATATTAAAAAACCCAGCGCATGCTGGGTTTTTATTTTTAGCTGAAGAAGCTTAGAATTTCACACCATAGGACACACCCAAGATGTTTTGATCCATAGTCAGATTTGCTTCACCACCGCCAAAATCACCAGGAATCGAATTGCTACCATTCACAGTTTCTTCCAGGGCATGCGTATAAGCCACACTCACTTCCTGCTTTTGATCAATATTCCAGGTTGCACCCAAACTTAAATGTTGTTGCACTACACCGGGAGCCAAAATATTCAGAAAGGTTTGATCTTCTCGCACAGGTTGGTCATTGTAGCTATAACCCGCACGCAAGGTCAGTTTCGGTGAAGCCTGATAGGTTGCAGAAACTTTATAGACATTGATGTCATCCCAACCAAAGCCTGGGCCATTTTGGCCACCAAACTTCAATTCAGGATTTCCAGACATGACTAGAGCAGCATTAAAATCGTTTCCAACAGATTTCACATCGGAATAGTTAATGCGCTGATAATCTGCTGCAACCGACAAAGCTGGAGTCACCTGATAATTTAAACCGACACCATAGTTTTCTGGCACATCAAAATCACCCTGTTCAGCAAACAAACCTGCATACTTTTTAAAGCGGCTCGCATCAATTTTTGAAGCATACGTCGCGCCTAGCGTCAGTTGATCATTCACTTTAGCCGACCAGCCAATACGTGCACCAACACCCGTTGAATCATCATGACTGCCATTACTTAATTTGGTTGAATCATTAGAAACACTACCAAAAACAAATCCATCAAAGCCTTTCGCCTGGAAACGCTGATACAGGATATTGGCAGCCAAAGCTAAAGATTGATTTTCCGCATATTCCCAAGAAATCGCAGGTGAAACAAACAGCTGGTTCAGGTTTATTCCTGCACTTCCCGTATTGCCAAAAGCAGCATAAGGATTGTTTTTATAGTTGGTATTCATCCCGCCATTACCATATACCGCAATACCGGCAGCCAACTGATCATTGATCGGATGACTATAACCAAATTCCGGAATCAGGAAATATTTACGGCTGTTACCGTCATACTGGCCATTTGCACTACCAAACCCGATTCCAGTATTCCCCACTATTTCCGCTTCACGGTCCGGTGCAAACAAGGTCACACCCGCATCAAGACGGGATCCAACCCAGCTCAGTCCCGCAGGGTTACTGGCAATAGTTAAACTATCCTGAAAGTTCGCGATTGAAGTGCCTGCATTCCCCTGAGATTTCACACTATAGGCATGCATGAAATAACCAGTGGTAGCAAATGCAGATGATGAAAAGAGTGGAGCAATCACAGCAGCCGACAGCAATGGTACAAGACGTTTCATGGGAATATAGCTTCAACAAAAACAATATATGCAGCAGTATATTGAATGATGTTATTCCTGTATTCGAATATAAATTAATATATTTATTCTAATTTTGAATATAGAAAAGTTCATTCAGCTTTATAAATGCCCCAACCGCAACAAGATAGGAAAATGCACCTGAATTTTTTTCTGCAAATCATGATCTTGCAATTGATTCAATAATAGGTCGACCGGATTCTGCTGATGGCGGCGTTGAAAATGCTGTACAGCGGACCAGGTGTTTAAATAGGCAATCAGTTGAGCAACACTCCATTCAAAGTGCATATTCAGCTCTGGTGCCGGATATTCCTGAAATGGGAAGGGAATCGTACGATAGCCTTCATTAATATAGTGCCGTTCAGCGTCCCAATAGCCTTTCAAAATTCCCTTGTACAACTCATCAATAAACTGGTTGATGCGCTGCTGATCGGTACGAATCAAGCCATAACCTATCACGGCAAGCAGCCCTGCCGGTTTTAACGTACGTCGTACCTCAGCATAAAATTTTTCAAAGTCGAACCAATGGATCGCCTGAGCCACGCTAATCAGATCAAAATGCTGTGCAGGAAAATCAGTCTGTTCGGCAGACTGCACGGAATACTGTACATTTTCCAGAATCGGTGCCTGCGCCAACTGTTTCTCACTGATATCAGTCGCCATCACCTGCTGAAAATGCGGTGCCAGCAATTGAGTCAATTGTCCAGAACCTGCTCCACAGTCCCAAACACACTGTTGTGCAGGTACATAAGGCAACAGTTGTTTGAGCAATTCAGCTGGATAAATTGGACGTGCCTGCTGGTATAAAGCACTTTGCGCTGAAAACAGATCCTTCATTATTATTCTATTCAATCCATGATTTTTTCTAATATAACGGAAAGCCTAGCAAAGCAAAATATGCTCATCACAGGCATAAAAAAAGCCCCAAACTAATGTTTGGGGCTTTTTGAATATGGTGGCGTGAGGCAGGATCGAACTGCCGACACACGGATTTTCAATCCGTTGCTCTACCGACTGAGCTATCGCGCCGATG